>PKTG01000050.1 GCA_002869225.1 Candidatus Muiribacterium halophilum
GAGATCGATAACGCTCCAGAAGAAAAGGCAAGAGGAATAACCATCAACACAGCACATGTTGAGTATCAGACAGAAACTAGACATTATGCTCACGTTGATTGTCCAGGTCATGCTGACTATATTAAGAACATGATCACAGGAGCAGCTCAGATGGACGGAGCTATCCTAGTCGTATCAGCAGCAGACGGACCAATGCCACAGACAAGAGAACATATTCTACTTGCAAGACAGGTTAACGTTCCTGCAATCGTTGTATTCATGAACAAGACTGACCAGGTAGATGATGATGAACTTCTTGAACTCGTAGAACTTGAAATAAGAGAACTTCTTTCAAGTTATGAATTCCCAGGAGATGATATCCCAATCGTTAAGGGTTCAGCTCTTAAAGCTCTTGAAAAAGGATTTGATGATCCTGACGCAGCAGAATGTAAACAGATCTATGAACTTATGGAAGCGGTAGATTCATATATACCAGAACCAGAAAGACCAGTAGATAAAGAATTCCTAATGCCTGTAGAGGACGTTTTCTCAATAACAGGAAGAGGAACAGTTGTAACAGGAAGAATCGAAAGAGGAATCGTTAGAACTGGAGAACCAATCGAAATAGTAGGAATGCAGGAAGAAGTAATCAAATCAACATGTACAGGTGTTGAGATGTTTAGAAAGATACTTGAAGAAGGAAGAGCTGGAGATAACGATGGTATCCTTCTAAGAGGTGTAGACAAGAAAGCGGTTCAGAGAGGAATGGTAGTAGCAAAACCTAAATCAATAAACCCACATAAAAAATTCAAAGCTGAAGTATATATTCTTTCAAAAGAAGAAGGTGGAAGACATACACCATTCTTTAACGGATATAGACCACAGTTTTATTTCAGAACAACAGACGTTACTGGTTCAATCCAGCTTCCAGATGGAAAAGAAATGATCATGCCTGGTGATAACGTAACAATGGATGTTGAACTTATAACTCCAATCGCTATGGAAAAAGAACTTAGATTCGCAATCAGAGAAGGCGGAAGAACTGTTGGTGCAGGTGTTGTAACTGAAATCAACGAATAAAACGTTAAGGAGATAAAAACGATATGGCAAGTCAGAAAATGAGAATTTACTTAAAAGCTTTTGACCACAGAATACTTGATAAATCTACAACTCTTATAGTTGATACTGTTAAAAAGACAGGTTCAGTTCTTAGAGGTCCAGTACCTCTTCCAACTGAAATTAACAAATATACTGTTCTTAAATCACCTCATGTTGATAAAAAAGCAAGAGACCAGTTTGAGATCAGAACACATAAGAGACTTATAGATATTATGAATCCTACACCAGAGACAGTTGACTCTCTAATGAAGATGGAATTACCTTCTGGTGTAAATATTGAGATCAAACTCTAATTGGAGGCGGAGATGCTAGGACTTATTGGTAAAAAAATAGGAATGACAACAATATATAGAGAAGACGGAACTGCTCTTCCTGTAACTGTTGTTCAGGCTGGTCCATGTTATATAACTCAGATCAAAACTGTTGAGTCTGATGGATATAACGCAATACAGCTTGGTTATGAAGAAGTAAAAGAAAAAGTTAAAAAAGAAAAAGTTAACGGTGAGATAAAACAGATCAAAAAATCTATTAACAGACCTTACGATGGACATTTCAAAAAAGCTGGAACTCCAGTTCTTAGACATGTCGTTGAATTCAGAGTGGATTCAACTGAAGGTTTCGAACTTGGTCAGCAGATCGATTGTACTACTTTCGAAAAAGATGCTGTTATCGATGTTATCGGAACTTCAAAAGGTAAAGGTTTTGCAGGTTTCATAAAAAGACATGGTTTCCATGGTGGACCTGCTTCTCATGGATCTATGGCTCACAGACTTCCAGGTTCTCGTGGTGGATCTTCAGATCCTTCCAGAGTATTTCCTGGACAGAAGACTTCCGGACATATGGGTTCAGTTAGAACTACACAGCAGAACCTTACAATTGCTGAAGTCGATGCAGAAAATAATGTAATACTTGTAAAAGGGTCGGTTCCTGGAGGAAGAAATTCTGTAGTTCTTATCAGGAATGCTAAAAAGGCTTAACGGAGGAAATAATGGCTGAAATTAAAGTAATCAATCTTGCGGGAAAAGAACTTTCCCCTATGAATATATCAGATACTATATTTGCAGTTGAGATCAACAAACATCTTATACATGAAGTTGTTATCAATCAGCTTGCAAACAGAAGAGTAGGAACAAGCTCCACTAAGAGTAGAGGAGAGGTAACTGGTAGTACTAAGAAGCCTTTCAGACAGAAAGGAACTGGTAGAGCTAGACAGGGAACTGTAAAATCTCCACTTATGCCAGGTGGTGGTATTGCTTTTGGTCCTAAACCAAGAGACTATTCTTATAGACTAAACAGAAAATCCAAAAAGATCGCTATGAAGTCAGCGCTTACTGCTAAACTTCAGGACGAAAAAGCTTGGGTTATTGAAGATGTTAGTGTTAAGAATATCAAGACTAAAGTATTTGCAGACTTTTTTAAGACTATAGAAAAGAATGATAAATATAATCTTATCATCATCTCTAACGGCGATGAAAAAGAAAACATTATCAAATCTGCAAGAAACATCGCTAAGACTAAGGTCATAAATGTTAATTCAATTAATGTATATGATCTAGTAAGATACGAAAATGTATTCTTCTCAAAGAATGCTGTATCAACACTTGAGGAGGTATATAATGCCAACTAAGAATCCTTATGATATTATAATCGCTCCACTTATTTCTGAAAAAGGTGTAGCTTCTATGGAAGACAATAAATATTGTTTTAAAGTAGCAAGTTATGCAAATAAGAATGAAGTGAAAAATGCTGTAGAAACCATATTTAAGGTAGAAGTCCTTAATGTTAACACTATGAATTTTAAAGGAAAACCAAAAAGACAGGGTGCTTTCATCGGTAAAAGATCTGACTGGAAAAAAGCTGTTGTTACGCTTAGAGAAGGTCATAAGATCGAAGTTTTTGAAGGTGCTTAATAAAGAAAGGAGATTAAAATGGCTATTAAAAGATTCAAACCTACAACACCAAGCAGAAGATATTTAACTAGTCTGGACAGGTCAGATCTTTCTAACGTACGACCTGAAAAATCTCTTACTGCTCCTCTTAAAAAGACCGGTGGAAGAAATAACAACGGTAGAATAACCACAAGATTCAGAGGTGGCGGACATAAGAGAATTTACAGAATAATCGATTTTAAGAGAACAAAAGATAACATCCCTGCAAAGGTAAGAACTCTTGAATACGATCCAAACAGAAGTGCAAACATAGCTCTTCTTGTTTATGCTGACGGAGAAAAGAGATATATACTTGCTCCTGATGGACTCAATATTGGTGACACTGTAATAAGTGGAGATGAAAATATTGAAAATAATCCTGGAAACTGTACTAAGATCAAAAACCTTCCTGTAGCATCATATGTTCATAACATTGAGATGCTTCCTGGAAAAGGTGGACAGATCGCAAGAAGTGCTGGAACTTCAGGACAGATACTTGGATTTGAAGAAAGATATACTATAGTAAAGATGCCTTCAGGTGAAGTTAGAAAGATATTATCTGAATGTAGAGCTACTGTTGGATATGTTGGAAATTCAGAACATTCAAAACAGGTAATAGGTAAAGCTGGTAGATCCAGATGGTTAGGTAGAAAACCTAGAGTCAGAGGTTGTGCTATGAACCCAGTAGACCATCCACATGGTGGTGGTGAAGCGAAACATAATGCTGGTAATCCACATCCAGTATCACCTTGGGGTCAGAATGCAAAAGGTCTTAAGACCAGAAAGAAAAAAGCTTCTGACAGACTAATTATCAAAAGGATTAACTAGGAGGATTAAAAATGGGTAGATCGTTAAAAAAAGGACCATTTATTGATGAGCATCTTTACAAAAAGATCGAAGCTCTGAATAAAGATGGCAAGAAAAAAGTAATAAAGACCTGGTCAAGGAGAAGCACAGTTCTTCCTGAAATGGTAGGTCACACAATAGCAGTACATAACGGAAGAAAACATGTACCTATATATGTTTCAGAAAGTATGGTCGGACATAAACTTGGTGAATTCGTTCCAACAAGAACTTTCAGAGGACACGGATCACATACTAAGAGAACTATTTCACTTAAGTAATGGAGGAGACAATGGAAAAGAAAGCAATTGCAACTCAGAAACACATAAGGATCTCTCCGACTAAGATGAATATAGTTATGAAAGAGATCAGAGGAAAAAGCGTAGAGGAAGCTCTTAAGATAATAAGATTTACAAACAGAAAAGCTTGTAGATTCCTTGAGAAGCTTGTAAATTCAGCAGTCGCTAATGCTGTTAACAATCACGACATGGATGCTGATAGACTTTATATTGCGGAAGTTTTCGCAAATCCTGGACCAATCATGAAAAGAATACAGCCTGCTCCAATGGGTAGAGCTTTCAGGATCAACAAGAGAACTTGTCACAACACAGTGATTCTTAAAGAAAGAGAAGCTAAAAAAGTAGCAGAACTTAAGCCTGAAAAGGAAGAAAAGAAAGCTACTGCAAAAAAGGCTACTCCTAAGAAAAAAGCTGCTGCAAAGACAACTGCAAAAAAGACAGCAACTAAAACTGCAACAAAAAAGACAGAAACAAAAGCAAAAGCAGCTGAGAAGGAGGAAAACTAATGGGTCAGAAAACTCATCCAACCGGTATTAGAATTGCAGTAAACAGAACTTGGCCTTCACGCTGGTTTGCTAAAGGCGAAGATTATGTTGAATTTCTACATGAAGATATCAAGATAAGAAAATACATTAAAAAGAAAATAACTAGAGGTGAAATATCTCACATAGAAGTCGAAAGACCTTCCGCGGCAAAGGTAAAGGTCATCATCAACACTGCTAGACCTGGTGTTGTAGTCGGTAGAGGCGGTAGTGAGATCAATGCACTTAAAGACGATCTTGCAAGACTCACAGGAAAACAGGTACTTCTTTATATAAACGAAGTAAAGAATCCTAGTGAATATGCACAGCTTATTGCTGAAAACGTAGCTAATCAGCTTCTCAGAAGAGTTTCTTTCAGAAGAGCTATGAAGAGAACAATGCAGAGAGTTATGGCAGACGGAGCAAAAGGTGTAAAGATCAAGTGTAGTGGTAGACTCGGTGGAGCTGAAATAGCAAGAACCGAATGGTATCGTGAAGGTAGAGTGCCAATGCAGACACTCAGAGCTAACGTAGATTACGGACTAGCTGAAGCTAATACTACTTATGGAATCATAGGTGTGAAGGTATGGCTTTATAAAGGTGATGTTCTTGATAAAGAATATGTTAACTACACTACTGCAGATACGGTACAGAACAAAAGGAAGAGGAAGTAAGGAGGAACTAGATATGTTAATGCCAAAAAAAGTTAAATATAGAAGACTTCATGTTGGTGATAGAAAACCTACACAGGCTTCAACTAGAGGAACAACACTAGTATTTGGTTCTTACGGACTTTGCACATTAGAAGGTGGCTGGATAACCAGTCAACAGATCGAATCTGCAAGAATCGCGATTACCAGATATATGAAAAGAAGTGGTAAACTTTGGATAAGAATTTTCCCACAGAAACCAGTTACCAGAAAACCTGCTGAAACTAGAATGGGTAAAGGTAAAGGTGGAGTTGATCACTGGGTAGCAGTAGTAAAACCTGGTAGAATCATGTTTGAACTTGAGGGTGTTTCCTTTGATATCGCTAAAAGAGCGATGGAACTAGCAAAACACAAACTCCCTGTTAAGACAAAGTTCATCTACTCTAATGATGTTCAGGAGGGAAATTAAATGAAAGCACAGGAACTTAGAGAATTAACTATAGAAGAATTAAGAGAAAAAGAAGAAGGATTCAAACAGGAACTTTTTAACCTTAGATTCCAGGCAGTAACTGGTAAACTTGAAAACACTTCAAGAATCAACAGTGTTAGAAAGATCATTGCTAGAGTCAAGACGATCCTCAGACAGAAAGAAATGTCTCAGAGCGTTGGTGGAGGTAACTGATGGAAAATAGAGGAAATAGAAAAGAAAGAGTAGGTGTTGTAGTTTCAAATAAGATGGATAAGACAGTTGTAGTATCCGTTGAATCGAAATTCAGACATCCTATTTACGGAAAAGTTGTTAGAAGAAGTAAAAAATACAAAGCTCATGACGAAGAAAATGCTTGCGGTATCGGTGATACTATCAAGATGATGGAAACTCGACCTCTTTCAAAAGAGAAAAGATGGAGAGTTACTGAAATACTCAAGAAGGCTGAAGTATAACGGGAGGATATCATGATACAGAGAGAAAGTCGGTTAACAGTAGCTGATAATACTGGTGCAAGAGAACTTCTTGTAATACAGGTTGTTGGTGGAACGGGCAGAAGATATGGAAGTATCGGTGATACAGTAGTAGCTTCCGTAAAATCAGCAATTCCAAGAGGAACCGTAAAGAAGAAAGAAGTTGTCAAAGCTGTTCTAGTTAGAACTAAAAGATCTTTCAGAAGAAAAGATGGATCATATATAAGATTTGATGACAATGCAGCGGTTATTATCGATAAAGATGGAAACCCTAGAGGAACACGTATTTTTGGGCCAGTTGCAAGAGAACTTAGAGAAAAGAACTATACTAAGATAATCTCACTTGCACCTGAGGTCATATAATACGAGGAGGAAAAATGAGAAAAAGAGTTAATCACATAAAAAAAGGCGATAAAGTAAAAGTCATCGCTGGTAAAGAAAAAGGTAAGACTGGTGAAGTCTTAAAAGTGGATCCTGAAAAAGGTAGAGCTATTGTCTCTAAAGTAAACTTTATTAAAAGACACCAGAGACCAACCCAGCAGATGAAGCACGGTGGGATCATAGAAAAAGAAGGTAGTGTTGCAACTTCTAACCTTCAGCTTCTTTGCCCAAGATGTAACGAATCATCAAGAGTCGGCTTTAGAAAAGTTGATGGTAAATCAGTAAGATACTGTAAAAAATGCGACGAGATCGTAGATAAAATTTGAAGGAGGAGTTTAACGTGAGCTCAGAAAAAAAACTGCCTAGATTATACAAGAAATACAAAGAGGAAGTTATTGGTAAACTCCAGGAAGAATTCAAGTTTGCGAATGTAAACAGACTGCCAAAAGTTGAAAAAGTCACTATAAACATGGGTGTTGGTGAAGCCAAAGTAAACCCAAAGACTTTAGAATCAGCTCTGGAAGCTTTGACTACGATTGCGGGACAGAAACCTGTAGTTACTAAGGCTAGAAAATCAATTTCTAACTTTAAGATAAGAGATGGATTCCCTGTAGGTTGTAAAGTAACCCTTAGAGGCGAAAGAATGTGGTTCTTCCTTGACAGACTATTTAACATAGTAATGCCAAGAATCAAGGATTTTAGAGGAATCAACCCAAGATCTACAGATGGTAGAGGAAATTTCAGTTTTGGACTTAAAGAACAGATAGTTTTTCCTGAAGTAAAATACGAATCAGTGGATCAGATTAGAGGTATGGATATCTGTATAACCACATCATCCAAGACAGATGAAGAATGTGTTTCACTTCTTCAGCACCTTGGAATGCCATTCAGGAAGAGATAAGGAGGAGTTTAATGGCAAAGAAATGTTTAGTAGAAAAAGCGAACAAGACAAATAAATTTCGTGTTAGAGAATATAACCGATGTGGTATATGTGGTAGACCTAGAGCGTTCCTTAGAAGATTCGGAATGTGTAGGATCTGTTTTAGAGATCTGGCGCGAGCGGGAATGATTCCTGGCGTAAGAAAATCAAGTTGGTAGGAGGAGAATACAACATGGTTATGACTGACCCAATTGCTGATATGTTAACAAGAATCAGAAATGCAAATAAAAATATGGCTACAGAGGTAGAAATACCTAATTCAAAAATAAAACTTGATATAGCTAAACTATTAAAAGATCATGGTTTTATTAGAGATTTTAAGGAATACAAAGTTAATCACAAGAATTTCCTTAAAGTAGAACTTAAGTACGGAAAAGACAAAAGTAGGATAATCAATGGACTTAAAAGAATATCCAAACCTGGACTTAGAATATATGTTGGTAAAGATGAGATACCTAGAGTACTAGGTGGACTTGGACTTGCTATCATCTCTACTCCAAAAGGTGTTATTTCCGACAAAGAATCAAGAAAAAATGGAATTGGCGGAGAAGTTCTCTGCTACGTCTGGTAAAGGGAGGTTTATAAGATGTCTAGAATAGGAAAGAATCCGATTGCGATACCGGACAAGGTAGATGTGAAGATATCTGGTACAACTGTATCTGTAAAAGGACCAAAAGGAAATCTAACAAGAGAATTTCATCCTGAAGTAAAGATAAGTCAGAAAGACAACTCAGTATTAGTTGAAAAATATTCTGATGCTAAGTTTCATAGATCACTTCATGGAACAGTTGCTAGTCATATAAAAAATATGATACATGGTGTGACTGAAGGTTTTGAAAAGATACTAATAATCAACGGTGTTGGTTATAGAGCTGTAATGAAAGGTAATACACTTAATCTTTCACTTGGTTATTCAAATCCTGTCGATGTTGAACTTCCACAGGGAATCGAAGCTGAAGTCGAAGATAGAGGACTTACAGTTAAGATCAGAGGAATCAACAAGGAACAGGTTGGACAGTTTGCTGCTGAGATCAGAGATCTTAGAAGACCTGAACCTTATAAAGGTAAAGGTATAAGATATTCTGATGAACACATTATCAGAAAAGCTGGTAAGAGAGCTGTATAAAACAAATTAAGGAGTCAAAGGAAAAATGAAGAACATAAAAAACAAACGCAGGATCAAAAGAAAGATCTCTATAAGAAAAAGAGTTTTCGGTACATCAGAAAAACCGAGAATGACTGTGTTTAAGAGCCATAAGAACATATATGTTCAGCTCATCGATGACACAGTTGGAAAGACTATTGTGTCAGCATCGACTAATGATAAAGATGTAAGAGAAAAGACACAGTATGGTGGTAATACAAAAGCTGCTGAAATAATTGGTGAGACAATCGCTAAAAAAGCAACAGAAAAGAACATTACCACAGTAAGTTTCGACAGAAACGGTTTCAGATATCAGGGAAGAATCAGAACCCTGGCCGATGCTGCAAGAAAAAATGGCCTTAAATTCTAACAGGAGGAAAGATGAGCGAAAGAGAATTAAGAAAAGTTGAAGAGAAAGTAGATAAAGAAATAGAATCAAGATGACAAAAAGAAGAAGTCATTCTTGAAGAAAGAGTTGTATTTATTAATCGTGTTGCTAAAGTTGTTAAGGGTGGTAGAAGATTTAGATTCTCCGCACTTGTAGTTGTTGGCGACAAAGCAGGATCAGTTGGTGTTGGTCTTGCAAAAGCAAAAGAAGTACCAGCTGCAATTAAAAAAGCTATTGAAAAAGCTAAAAAGAACATGGTTACTGTATCTCTTAAAGGAAATACTATTCCTCATGAGGTCAAAGGTGTTTATTGTGGTGGTAGAGTTTTCATGAGACCTGCATCTGAAGGTACCGGTGTTATAGCCGGTGGTCCGGTACGTGCGGTCCTAGAAGTGATTGGTATAAAAGATATACTGACTAAGTCACTTGGTTCAAACAATAAGATAAATATGGTAAAAGCTACTATAGAAGGTCTTAAGAGTTTGAAAACTGCAGAGGAAATTGCTAAGATTAGAGGAGTAGACGTAAGTAAGATTTACGGCTAAGTTCAGGAGGATTATTATGGCACTAGAAATAAAATTAACAAAAAGTGTTATTGGAAGAAATCAGAGACAGAGAGACACAGTTAAAGCTCTTGGTCTTGGAAAGTTAAACAGCAGGGTAGTTAAAGATGATACGCCAGTTATAAGGGGTATGATTGCTAAAGTGCAACATCTTGTTGAATATAAAGAAGTTTAGTCAGCTGGAGGAAAAATATGATTACCTTAAATAATTTTAAGAAAAAACCTGGCGCAAGAAAAGCAAAAAAAAGAGTTGCTAGAGGCGTTGGATCAGGTTCAGGAAAAACAGCTGGTCGTGGAGAAAACGGACAGCAGTCAAGAAGTGGTTATTCTAGAAGATACGGATTTGAAGGTGGACAGATGCCTCTTATCAGGAAGATCCCAAAAAGAGGATTTTCTAACTATCATCATAGAAAACATTTTACAATTCTTAACATCTCAAAACTTAATGTTTTTGAAGATGGAACAGATATTACACCAGAACTTCTACTTGAAAAAGGAGTTATAAGTAAAATAGAAAAGAACGGTGTGAAGATACTTGGAAACGGAAACCTTGAAAAGAAACTTAACGTTTTCGCTCACAAGTTCACAGAAACAGCAATGAAAAAAATACAGGATGCTTCAGGTAAGGCAGAGGTGATTAAATGATTAAAAAAGTCCAGAACATCTTTAACATTCCTGAACTCAAGAATAGATTACTTTTTACGTTAGCTATGATAGCTGTTTTTAGACTTGGAACTCATATTCCAGTACCTGGTGTTGATCCTTCCAAACTAAGTCAGCTTTTCTCAGGTGGCGGAATATTTGGTTTTCTTGATATGTTTTCAGGAGGTGCGTTGAAAAGGTTCTCGATATTTGCACTTGGTATAGCTCCATACATCAATGCATCCATTATAATGCAGCTTTTGATTTACGTGATACCACAGCTTGAAGCTATTGCTAAAGAGGGTGGAGAAGAAGGAAAACAGAAGATATCGCAGTATACAAGATACGGAACAGTTGTTATCGGTACCTTGCAGGCTATCGGTATGTCCTTCCTTTTAAGAAACTATAACGTCTTATTACCTTCAATGGCTAATAAATTTGCTTTATTTGCTGTAATATCAGTTCTTACTCTTACAGCAGGTACAGCGTTTATTATGTGGCTTGGTGAAAAGATGACAGAAAAAGGTATTGGTAATGGTATATCAATACTAATATTTTCTGGTATCGTTTCAAGAATGCCATCAGCTGTAGTGCAGACAATAAAATCTTATAAAGATAGTAGTCTGTTTGCGCCTGTTCTTATTCTTATAATTGCAGTAGCTGTAGCTATTGTTGCTTTTGTAGTAATAATAACTGAAGGACAGAGAAAGATACCTGTACAGTATGCAAAAAGAGTTGTTGGACGAAGAGTTTACGGAGGACACAGTACATATATTCCACTTAGAATAAATCAGGCTGGTGTTATTCCGATCATATTCGCTTCTTCAATACTTATTTTCCCTGGAATGGTACTTGAGATGATAATGAAGAATCTTGATTCTGGAACAAAACTGTATTCAATAATGTCTACAGTAGTTCTTTGGTTCAGACCTTCACATCCATTCCACATGGCTTTATTCGCATTGTTTATTGTTGGATTTACATATTTTTATACAGCAATGGTTATGAATCCAAAAGACCTTGCTGACAATATGAAAAAATATGGTGGATTCATTCCTGGTATAAGAGCTGGAAGATGGACTGCAGAGTTTATCGATAGAGTTATGGTAAGGATAACACTTGCTGGTGCTATATTCCTTGCAATAATTGCGCTTGTACCAACTATTTTAATAAATGTGTTCCATATTCCGTTCTATTTCGGCGGAACAGCCCTTCTTATCGTTGTTGGTGTTGCTTCAGATACAATGAAACAGATGGAAGCTCATATGCTTACAAGACATTATGAAGGTTTCTTAAAGAAATCAAAATAAGGCTGGAGGGGTATATGAACATTTTATTACTTGGAGCTCCGGGAGCAGGTAAAGGTACTCAGGCTAAACTCTTACAGAAAGAGTATGGACTGCAGCATCTAGCTCCTGGAGACATTCTCCGGGATGCTGTCAAAAAAGAGACAGAACTGGGTTTACAGGCTAAAAATTTCATGGATAAGGGTAATCTTGTACCTGATGAACTTATCATAGATATGATGCTTAAAAAGATTGAATCTACTGATGGTGTTATACTTGATGTATTTCCGAGAAATATAAAGCAGGCTCAGGCGCTTACTGAATATCTTAAAAAAATCGACAAAAAGCTTAATTATGTGATCAAGATAGTCGTTAAGGAAAATGAGATAATCAGAAGGCTTTCTTCAAGAAGAGTCTGCCCTTTATGTGGACATTCGTATAACAAAGTCTTTAATCCACCAAAAGTGGAAGGTCTGTGTGATGTTGATGGGGAAAAACTGATACATCGTAAAGACGATACAGAAGAGACAATCAAAAGTAGATTACAGGTATTTGAAGATCATACTAGACCAATAATTGATTATTATAAAGATTCAGGTGTCTATTTTGAAGTAGATGGTGAAAAAGACTTTATGGAAGTCTTTGAAGATCTTAAATCGATTGTCATAGAATAGGAAGATAAAGTATTAGATATGAATATTAAATTAAAGACTAGACATGATATAAAAAAGATGAAAAAATCTGCAGCAATTCTTGCTCAGGTTCTGGAAGGCCTTAAAGGGTTAGTAGAACCAGGAGTAAATACCTGGAAACTAGATAAATTCGCTTATGATCATATAACGAATAACAATGCAAAACCCGCTTTTTTAGGATACAAACCTTCTAATGATATGCCTCCGTTTCCTGGAACTCTCTGTATTTCTGTAAATGAGGAAGTAGTTCATGGTATACCTTCAAAAGAAAGAATACTTAGAAACGGTGACATTGTCAGTATAGATTGTGGAGTCCTGAAAAACGGTTTTTATTCTGATGCTGCCTATACATATAAGGTAGGCAGGGTAAGCGAACAGAAAGAACATCTTATAAATACTACTAAAAAAGCTCTTTTAAACGGTATAGAGGCTTTTAAAGTTGGAAATACGCTTGGTGATCTTGGGTGGGCAGTGGAAAATACCGCACTTGAAGCTGGGTATTCTGTTGTAAAGGTCTTTGTAGGACATGGAATAGGTAGAGGCCTGCATGAACCACCTCAGGTTCCAAATTATGGACTAAAAAAACACGGGCTTACATTTGTCGAAGGTATGGCACTTGCTATTGAACCTATGGTAAACATAGGTACTGAGGATGTTGAGATACTTGATGATGGATGGACGGTAGTAACTGCGGATAGAAAATCTTCTGCTCATTTTGAACATACAGTTGTTCTTACAGAAAATGGGACAGAAATATTAACGATGTTTGATGGATTTTAGGAGGTCTTTTAAATGGCGAGAAGTGATTTGATAGAATGTACGGGAGAGGTTGTTGAGAATCTTCCAAATGCTATGTTTAGAGTGAAACTTGAAAATGGACACGAAGTGCTTGCTCATATATCGGGAAAGATGAGAATGCATTTTATAAAGATCGTACCTGGAGATAAAGTTAAATTAGAACTCACTCCATATGATCTTACAAGAGGAAGAATTACATATCGTTTTAAATAAAGGTATCCGGTACTGTTCTGTTGCCGGTTGAAAAAGCCGAAACGTTATGCTAAAATAACGGAAATTAGTTTGATGTGTTGATATTGATAACAAGATCGGTGTAGCATCATATGAGTATCGCGGCAGAACATTAATTCTTTTAATGTTCCTTACTCGTATCGAGTCGTCTACACTTTTTCTATAGATCATTGTATACATTGTTTTGAAAGGGGATAACGATGAAAGTTAGATCATCAGTAAAAAAAATGTGTAAAAACTGTAAAATAATCAAGAGATTTGGAAAAGTAATGGTTATTTGCAAAATCAAAAAACATAAACAGAAACAGGGTTAATCTTAAGGAGGAATTGAATGGCACGTATTGCTGGAACGGATTTACCAAAAAACAAAAGAGTAATAATCGGGCTGACTTATATATTTGGAATCGGTCACACAACTGCTCAAAAGATCATTGATATCACTGGTGTTAATCCTGATACAAGAGTTAAAGATCTTTCAGAAACAGATGTAAAGAAAATATCCAACTATATAAATGATAATGTACTCGTTGAAGGTGATCTTAGAAGAAAGGTACAGATGGATATTAAAAACCTTATTGAGATCAACGCTTACAGAGGAATCAGACATAGAAGAGGTCTTCCTGTAAGAGGACAGAGAACAAAGACTAACGCTAGAACCAGAAAAGGCGGAAGCAAAAGATCAACTGGTGCTAAAAGAAAATAAAAACCTGTAAAAAGGAGCGAAGCAGATGGCAAAAGCAAGAGCGAAGGCTAGAGGAAAAGGAAAAAAGAAAGAAAAGAAGAATATCGAGAGTGGAGTTGTCCACATTCAGGCTACTTTTAATAATACAATAGTTACTGTAACAGACAGAAAAGGCAATGCACTTTGTTGGGCATCAGCCGGTGGACTTGGTTTCAGAGGTGCTAGAAAGTCAACTCCTTATGCAGCTCAGATAGCGTCACAGACTGCATCTGAAAAAGCTGTATCACTCTATAACCTTAAAGAAGCGGAAGTTTGTGTTAAAGGACCTGGATCAGGTAGAGAATCCGCAATTAGAGCAGTTGAAGCTGCAGGTGTTAAGATCAAAGTTATAAGAGATATAACTCCTGTGCCACACAACGGCTGCAGACCACCAAAGAGAAGAAGAGTTTAAGGAGGAAAAAATGGCTAGAAATACTGGACCAGTTTGTAGAAAATGTAGAGCGCAGGGAATTAAACTGTTTCTTAAAGGAGACAGATGTTATTCTGAAAAATGTGCGTTAAATAAAAAGAATTTTAGACCTGGAATCCATGGTAAGAGAAGAAGAAAACTTTCTGACTATGGACTACAGCTTATGGAAAAACAGAAAGTAAGAAACATGTACGGAGTTCTTGAAAAACAGTTTAGACTTTATTATGAAAAAGCTGCAAGAACCAAAGGTGTTACTGGTGAGATCTTACTTGAGTTTTTGGAAAGAAGACTTGATAATGTGATTTATAGAATGGGATTTTTAACTTCCAGAGCGGAAGCTAGACAGTGGGTCCTTCATGGACATATAAAAGTAAATGGAAGAAAGGTCAATATTCCTTCATTTCTTGTTAAACCTGGCGATGTTATCGAAATAAAAGAAAAATCAAGACAGTCATCCAGACTTAAACAAGTTCTTGATGCTGAAGAACCAAGAACTACTGTTGATTGGGTTGATGTAAATCATTCAGAAAGAAAAGGAACTTTCAAAGAAGTTCCAACTAGAGAAAGTCTAGATCAGGACATAAACGAACAGCTGATAGTTGAATTTTATTCACGATAAATCGGGGGCTTATTAATGAACTATTTTGGAAAAATAACTTTTGTTAAAGATGAAAACAGATCTACAAAGGATTTTGGTAGATTTGTAATAGAGCCTGTTGCGAATGGTTCTGGTAGAATATTCGGGAATGCACTCAGAAGAATGCTTATGTTTACAGTCCCAGGTTGTGCAATACTTAAAGTCAAATTTGATGATGCACTTCATGAATTCTCCAGTATACCTGAAGTTGTAGAGGACGTTCAGGAGATCATAATGAATCTTCGAAAAGTCGTTTTCTCTATGAAAGAGGATACTTTGATCGCAAGAATCGAAAAAGGTGGTCCTTGTAAGGTCTATGCAAAAGATATCAAGAAGGTAAATACTCTTGAAATAGCTAATCCTGATCAGTATATCTTTACTATCAACGAAGGTGGACAGCTTTACTGTGAGATCGAGATTCATCAGGGACAAGGTTATGTTACAGTAGAAGAAAATCAGGTTCATAAAGAAAACATTGGTGAGATAATAATGGATACTCATTATTCACCAATCAGAAAAGCAAGTTTTAAGACTGAAGAGTTCAAAGATAAAGAAGATGAAGTCTATGAAAGACTTATATTTGACATTATCGGAGATGGTTCGGTTGAAATAGACTGGGCGATGAAAGAAGCAATGACAACTCTTTCAGAATATACTCAGGCGTTTACCAATCTTGTTGAATATGTTGAAGAAATAGAAGAGGAAGTAGATGAAGTCGCATCAATCGATAAGACTGCACTTCCAATTAGTGAACTCAACCTTTCAGTAAGATCAAGAAACTGTTTGAAGTATGTTGATGTCAAAGTAGTAGGAGATCTTACAAAATACTCTGCTCAGGAACTTATGGAGATAAAGAATTTTGGTAAGAAATCTCTTGTTGAGATAAGACAGAAACTTGCTGAACTTGGACTTGCATTAAAAGGTGAAGGTATTGTAGATGAAAACTACGATGCTATGCAGGAAGAGTCAACAGAAGAGTAAATTTTGAAAAATAGAATTTAACTGTAAGGAGTGAAAGATGAGACATAGAAAGGCACATAGAGCACTGGGAAGAGACATAGATTCCCGTAAATCGCTTCTAAGAAACCTAACTACTTCTCTTATTGAGAACGGAAAGGTAGAAACTACTTTAGCAAAAGCTAAAGAACTAAGAAGTGTTGTAGAAAAAATGATCACTATGGCTGGTGACGATAATCACAACAACAGAAAAAGAGCTGCTAAATATATCTATAAAAAAGATGTAGTTAAAAAACTCTTTGTTGAAGTTGGTCCTAAATACAAAGAAAGACCAGGTGGTTATACAAGAATATACAAGCTTGGTGAAAGACGTGGCGACAATGCCATGATGTCAATTATTGAACTTGTCTAATGATTGAGTTTAAAAAAGTAGACTTTAAATATCCCGGTCAGAACAAAGTTTCTGGCCGGGTTTTGTCTAATATCGACCTTAGGATGGAAAAGGGTTCCTTTTATTCAATAGTAGGTCACAACGGGAGTGGGAAATCCACTCTAGCAAAACTTATAACAGGTATACTTACTCCTGAAAAAGGGGAGATATTCGTAGACGGATTACCCGTGTTGGAAGAAAACTTTATCTCGATCAGGAGAATGGTAGGATATATTTTCCAGAATCCTGAAAATCAACTTATATCAACAACTGTAGAGAATGAAATAGCATTTGCACTTGAAAACCTTTGCTTTAAAAGAGAGGATATAAAAGAGAAGGTAGATGACATAATATCCTGGTTTGAACTTGAGGAATATCGAAATACTCCTCCGAACATGTTATCAGGTGGTCAGAAACAAAGGCTTGCAATAGCATCTGTAGTTGTAATGGAACCTGAGTATATTATATTTGATGAACCAACCGCTATGCTTGATAAAAACGGCAGAGAAGAAGTATTTAAGACGATAAAAAAACTAAGTGAACATGGAAAGACTATAATACTTATATCTCATGATCTAAAGGAGATAATCGCGGCAGATCATGTTATCACGATGCAGGATGGTAAAGTATCGGGTATTTGGAAAAAAGAGGAGTTCTTTTCATCAATAGATCTAATAACGCAGGCTGGATTTAAAGATCTTCCACCAGAGATACTTTTTTCAAAATATATAACCGGTAATGAATCACCTGTGGACTATATAATAAAAGAGGTCTCAAATCAATGAAAAGAATGTTGAAAGCTTTTTCTATATTTTCATTTTTTATGTGGATATTATATTATTCATCCATATTTCTTATATTTATAAAAAACAAATTTGATATTAATATTATTAATATAGACTCGATTTATTCAAAAATTGTACCTTTTTATAATATGGGTATACTGGGTGTAGCTTTTTTAAGTATAATGGGTCTATTATATTTTCTGGCAGGTCTGCAGACATATAACAACAGGACATCCGGATATTTCTGGTTCCTATCGATATCCTATATAAATATTATAAGTTCTATACTATATTATATTATTTTTTCAATAACACCTGATAGCAGTGCAATATTTTTAAACCTTATATTAGGGATGATCTTTCTATATTTCTTTTTTAGAAAAGAAACTATGGATAATTTTAATATATCTAAAAAACTTCAGAAAAAAGTGTTTCAGGATAGAAAGAATCTATATTATCTTTCAGCTTTTTTAATAATCGCTTATGTTATTGTGTTTGTGATTTTCTTTATATCAGATGGAGGATACTTTACTAAGACGGAAAAATCCTTGTTTCCATCTGAAAAATATTCAGATCTTATAAGCAGAAATATTGGTGACATCAACATTAAATTTCCAAAAGACCTAATTCTGACCCATTTAGAGATTGATAATGGCAATATCGATTATTTTAATATGGTCTCTTTAAAACAAGGATTATTTATTATATTTAATCTTGATCCATATACTGACAGATTGTACAGGAAACTCGGTAAGACCATAGGTTATAAGGATCCTGAAAGTTTTATACAGGATTTCTTTTATAACAGGGCTGGCCTTATTAATCTTTTCATAAAAAAAATTAGATCTGATACTTTCAAAGGAAAATACAATATAGCAAAAGTATCAGAAGGTAATCATATGCTTCAATATAAGGGAAAAGGAAATGGTAAAGAATATAATGAGTTTCATATTTGTGACAATGAAAATGATAGGATAATCGCTGTGTATTTTTTAAATACTGAAAACAGCAAGGTAAATGAAAGTTATCTTTATACAATCATGGAATCTTATTATAAAGAGTATGATCCTGAAAAGATAAGCATTATATTTGAAGAAGATATTGATGTATTTGATCTTTCTTTTAATACAGTAAACAGAATGCTCATCAATAAACAGGATTATAAAGCTTTATATGATTATTCAGAAGCTATAGAAATAAGCGAACACAATAGATTTAATATCAATACGATCAAATTCCTTAGACAATGTCTTGATATAAGACCTGATTTTAAGAAAGCCAAGAAAATGTTGGATGATCTGGAGGATAAAATATGAGACTCAAGATGAAGACTGCTGGTGAATCTCATGGAAAGATGATAAGTACTCTTATCGAAGGACTTCCTTCAGGATTTTTTGTTGATGAAGAGTATATTAACAATATGCTAAAAAAAAGACAGCATGGATATGGTCGTGGTAAAAGAATGTCAATAGAGAATGATAAAGTTGATATAATAAGTGGTTTAACCAGAGATAATATTACAACAGGTGCACCTGTAAATCTTCTTATAGAAAATTTTGATCATAAAAACTGGAAAGATAAACCGATGCCGGTTCTTCGAGCAGGAAGGCCAGGGCATGGTGATCTTTATGGCAGTGTGAAATATGACATAAATAATATGAGATATGTACTTGAAAGAGCATCAGCAAGGGAAACTGCATCAAGAGTCGCAGCAGGTGCTATTTTTAAGAATATGCTTGAATTATTTGGTGTTAAAATCTACAGTTTCACGACTTCAATAGGTAATTTAGAATTTCCTGAAAGATTTACACTTTCAGATGAGGAAAAAATATTTCTTAGAGAATCTGATACTGCTAGTCCGTGTATTCAAGAGCAGGAGATCTGTCGTAAAGAAGTTGATAAAGCGATAGCTGATAAAGACTCATTAGGTGGAAGTGTAAGATTGTTGATTGAAAAAGTGCCAATGGGAATAGGGTCTTATTCTCAGTATGATACAAGGTTGGATTCGCGATTATCAATGGTGCTTATGTCTATACAGTCTGTAAAAGGAGTTCTCATCGGCGATCCCAAGTATTATCAGAAAAGAGGAAGCCTTTCACATGATGAGATCTACTATGATAATGGTATAAGACATAAGACTAATAACTCAGGTGGTATAAACGCTGGAGTATCAACTGGAGAGACTATTAACTGTAAACTTCTTGTTAAACCTGTACCAACGCTTATGTCTCCGCTTGAGACTATAGATCTGGATACTATGGAGGATGTCGATGCGATAAAAGAAAGATCGGATGTCTGGATATGTCCGGCACTTTCTGTTGTAGCTGAGTCGATGGCAGCCTATTGTATATTGAATGAGTTTCTGGAAAAATTTGGTGGGGATAATATCTCAGATACTATATCCTCATTTAATAGATATATCGATCGAGCTTCTCTTTAAATAGTTATAGAATAAAAAAGTATTAAACAACTCGATTTCGTTAAGATACTTAAAATTTGTATCTTCTCCAAGACTTTTTATTGAAAGTTCTTTAAGCATAAACTCAAGTATCTCTCTATTTTTTTTAATAAATCTTATATGAAGATCGTGTGAGTTTAATATAGAATTTCTTTTCTTGTTATTTGAATCTATAATACATCTAAAAGGATAATAATCTACTTTATTGTTGTTGATAACTGATTCAGGAAGACTTTTAACAATGTTCTTTATGTCATCTTTTATAAATGGCAAAAAAGGTCTTTTATCATTATTAAAGAGATTATTAAAAGGTTTGACCTTAGAATTGAAAATATATTCGATCAATTTTCTGTGAGATGATATATCAATGTAGTTTCTTACTATTGATAATCCATCTCTTATAACTTTTGGTTCAAATATCCTGTTTAAAATTTCAAAAGGTATAGGAGAGCTTTTCTTTATTATATTTTCAGTAAGGTCTCTATCATTTGTAATTGCCCATTTATAAGATGAAAAGAGATCTTTACAACCACATAGTATTGTAGAATACTTTATCTTATCATTAGGTATCAATAATAGATCTAAAATAGATGTATTTATAATAGGAAACGCAGATAATCGATCAAAAAATTCATAATCTATATTTGTTTCATCTAAATTTATTTCTAATGACTTAATTCCCGGGTTTAGTTCAATATAAGCATTATACTCAGGTGAATCTATAGCTGGAATATAGTTTGTATCTTTATTATTTGAAAGGCGTGAAGTGAAAATAGATACAGCTTCATCAATAGATAACGTATTTGTTGTCTTTGTAGAGAAACCTTTTCGAAATACCAATCTTAAATTGTTCCTGATCACTTTTATACCATTTTTTAAAGAATATATATTTTTAAAAGGGGAGGTTAGATTGAAACAACTACCTGTCAATGCAAAAAGAAAAATTCCGGTTTTATCAAAAGTAGCATTTGTAAAAAGAGCGAGTTCGTTGGGATTATCAGATATGTAGATATTATCTTTATAAAGTGTAGTGAAATACTGTCTGGAGACATTTTCTGAAACAAAAAAAGAGTTTTCGGATATTTTAATATCATCTTTAATATTTAGATGATCATTTTTATTGCTAAGGTTTAATATCATGATATGATTTTAACATATGATCAGAAAAATCAGTAAATCCAAGTTCTTTAAATCCTTCGTATGCTTCAAAGAAGTATTCTTTTTTTGTTTTAAGATAGGGATATAGGAGAGATCTCATAAAATCTACGAATACATTTGACTCTTTCTCCCAAACATTGATATTCGAAAATGGATTGAAATAATTCTCCACTCTCTTGATATCGTTGATTGGAACACTGACTACTTTCTTTATACCGAAAAAACGTTTCAGATTTTCTATCTTAAAAGAGTGTACAAGTTCTTTATCTGTGTTTTCATCGTCTATTATATTATCTATTTGAAATACAATATTGTTAAAAGAATAAAAAAAAGATGTGCTTTCAAGTGAATCGGTCTCGGGATTCCAGGTCAAGCCTTCGATGACAACGATCTTTTTTTCGTAATCAGAATTGTTTATTGCGTTGAAAAGTCCTTTATTAAGAGATCGTATCATTTGAAGTGTCAACCAATCTTGATATTGCTGAAAGTATATCTATAGAATAAAATGGTTTTGCTATAAATTCGTTAAATCCAGCTTTGAAAACTTTATCTATCTGATGTTTAAGTGTATGTGCAGATACTGCTATCACCGGTATGTTTGAGTCAATTTCTCTTATTTTCTTTAGGCATTCAAAACCGTCCATACCAGGCATCTGAATATCCATTAGTATTATATCGAAGTTTTTTTCCTTAAATATATCGCAGGCTTCAAACCCATTTTTAACTGCACAAGTCAAGTGGCCATGAGATTCTATTATTGATTCCATAAGAAGAGAACTCTGGTCATTATCTTCGACTATAAGACACTTAAGTGATTTAACAGGTCTAAGCTCTGATAATTCAGAATAGATATCGTTTCTTATTGCCTCGAGATCTCGAGAATCAAGATTTATTTCTCCAGAAATAGGTATTTTTAGATGAAATGATGAACCAACTCCTTTTTCGGAGATCACCGAAAGATTTCCCTTCATAAGAAGAGCTAACTTTTTACTTATTGCAAGTCCTAATCCTGTTCCGCCATATTTTCTGCTATCTCCAGAATTTAACTGAGAAAATTTGTTGAATATTGTATTCAACTTATTCTTATCTATACCTATTCCAGTATCCTTTACCGTTAAAAACAAAAAGTCTTTCTTTAGATCAATATTGACTGTAACAGAACCTTCATCTGTGAATTTTATTGCATTTGAGATGAGATTCAAAGCAATTTGTATTATTCTTGAATAATCTCCAGCTATAAAACCATCGTCATCATCATCAAGATTTACATTTATTTTAAAATCGATATTTTTTTTATTCTTTAATAGTCCTAAGCTTAGTTTTTCAATGTTGTTTGAGAGTTTATCAAGAGAAAATGCTTCAAGGTTTATTGAAAGTTCCCCAGCCTCGATTTTTGCTATGTCAAGAATATCATTTATTATAGCTAAAAGTGTCTTAGAGGAATTATCTATTATTGATAGTTTGCGAAGTTTGCTTTCATCGGTCTCTTTTTTCATAAGTAGTTCTGTAAAACCGGTTATTGCTGTTATAGGTGTTCTTATTTAGTGTGACATATTAGCAAGAAACTCTGTCTTTAACTGATTGGCTTTTTCGGCAGCGTTTTTTTGTTTTTTTAGTTCTTCCTGGATCTTTTCGGTTTTAATTACATGAATACTCCAGATAATAGCATTTATTATTAATGTGATCAGGAAAAATAATCTGATTAGAAGATCATGAGTTGAGATGTTCTGGGGTAATAAAGTATCTGCAATATGTTCAGGTCTTTTGAACATCATTAAGCGAAGATAATCTTTAAATATATAGAAGTTTGCAAATCCTACTAAGATCCAAGCTGATAATCCGGCTAAAAATGAGCGAAAGATTATTTTTTGTATTTTACGATTCAGTTTATCTTTCATAGATCTTATCTGCTACGGATATAACTCCTTTTGGTATTATAAAACCTATTTTAGTTGCTGTATCCATGTTTAATGATAAACCCATTCTTGAAGAAAA
>PKTG01000008.1 GCA_002869225.1 Candidatus Muiribacterium halophilum
ATAGATTTGGAAGAGAATTTGAAACAGAAAACTGGGCTATCCAGTTTAAAGCAATGTTTTAAAAATTTTCTGAAAAGAAAATTTTGATATAAAAAGGCTGGCTTTTTGCCAGCCTTTTTTTTATAAACAAAACCAATTGACCACGGATAACACGGATTTACACGGATAAATCAATAAAAGCATAAATTGTTAATGATTTTTAAGAAAAATCATACTTCATATAAAAATAAAGAAAAGAGTAATATTACTCATCTTTATTTTTATATGACTTATTGCTAACGCATTAACAATTTAATAGAATCGCTAGAACAGTGAACACTTTTCGTGAAGCATAATACCTAAGCGAAAAGGGTAAAAAATCTGAAACAGGGAACGGGGAACGGATAACAGTAAACGGTAGGACAGATTACAGAGGACAGTAATTCAGACAACAGATATTGGTCTGAAAAGTCCAATGTCCAAAGTCAGGTTTTTAAATATAAGTGTCGTATAATCGAGAAGACGGAATATCTTTTTTTTTAATCTATAAAGTCTAATTTAAGGTTTTAATTTAATTGTTGTTTGCATAGCAAATAAGTCTATAAAAAATGAAGTAAAATAGAATATTTAAAACTTAATTTTTTATAGATGAAAAGATTTTCGACTTAGAAAATCTACAACAATTAAAAGATCTATCCGTGTTATCCGTGGTTAGGTATGTTATAATAATTTGATTTCAAAGAATTTGAGTTTGAGGAGTTGATTTGAAATATATTTTTATTGATCCGGGACAGGAAAAATTTGGATTTGCTGTATATGATGAAAAAAAAAATCTTTTAGTTCATGGGATAGGACTTTTAGTTGAATTCGAAGAAAAGATAGCAAATATCATAAAAAAAGAAATTTGCGAATTCAAATTTATACTTGGTGACGGGACTGCTCATAAAAAATTTTTAAAAAAATTAAAGTTTTATTATCCGAGTGCCGATGTCGATTTACTTGATGAAAAGAACAGCACCCTGGAAGCAAGAAAATTATATTTTGAGATGAACCCTCCCCAGGGCATAAGAAGATTTCTTCCTTCCGGGTTGCTGATACCTGATGTAGAATATGATGATTATACCGCTATGATATTGGCGGAAAGATTTTTTGCAAAAAAAGACTTGACAAAATAAAGGTCTATGAATAGAATTGTTTTTGAATCGGCGAGAGCTGTTTTTATGTGAATGAAAGGAGGTGAATTCTTAAGGATCACGTAAGAATGCAAAGCTCAAAGGCTGATAAAGCCGGAAAGATCTGGTAGGAGCAAGTAAGGGTTAAGGAAACTTTGGACACTTAAAACTGAAAACTCCTTAAAGGATACGGAAGGCAAAAAAATTAAACACACTTTCCTTAAGGAGGAATAATGAAAAAATTTATCGGAATTATGTTAGTAATGGTATTCGCAACACTTACAATGGCAAACCCATTCTCAGATGTACCTTTTTCACATTGGTCATATGATGCGGTAGCTAAACTTTAAGCTAAAGGTATAATCACTGGTTTCCCAGATGGTACTTTCAAAGGACAGAGAAAAGTAACTAGATATGAACTTGCTATGATTCTTGCAAGACTTATTGCAAAAATGGATGGCGGAGTTCCTATGAACATGAGTTCAGACGACAAAAGAACAGTAGAAAAACTTACTGTTGAACTAGCTGACGAACTTTCACTTCTTGGTGTTAAAGTAACTGCTCTTGAAGATGAAGTTGCAGTTCTTAAAGATGATGTTGCTATGATCAAAGAAGGCGACATGATGGTTTCTGGTGGAAGCGGTTGGAAAGTTGGTGGAGAAATGGTTCTTGATTATAACGATTTCGTATACGACGTTCCTGCAGCTGAAGTTTCAAGAAGAGGATGGAGAAATTTCTTCTATCTTAATATGGGATTCAAACCTAACAGAGATAGCAAAATATTCGTACAGTTTTTCAATAACCAGCTTGACTGGGATGCTAATGGTGGTGCTGACGTTGCTGCTAGAGCTGACAGAATCAAACTTGGATATTTAGAACTTAAAAACTTCGACCTTTTCGGTCTTACTGAATTCAACAAAGCTACTTTTGGTAGACAGAACTACAAACTAGCTAACGGTCTTGTTATGGATGCTAGAGTTGATGGTGCTGTTATGTGTGCTGATGATTTCAATTTCTTCATGCTTGAAGAAAATGCTGGATTTGGTGCTCTTGCAACTCCAACTACTAATCCTTTCAACACTTATGGTTTTGAATATATGATCAACAATGAATGGTCAATCTATTACAGTGAAGTCAGAGGCGTTGGTAACAAACTAAACCCTTATGGATTTACTTATAATAGTGAAATAGGCGATGGAATCAACCTTGGTCTTGAATATGCTATATACAAATATGATACAGTAGTTGCTCCAGCTGATGGTTCAGCTGCTGATGATAGCTATGCTGCTTATTGTCTTAACTTCACTGGTGAAGAAGGATGGCAGTTTGCTTACACAGTAAAAGAACAGGGATGGACTGCAGGTATTTCTGATAACGATCTTAACAATGATGACGCTTCACTTCTTGAACCACTTTATTGTGATTTCGGATTTGATGGCAATGTTCAGGATATGTTCCTTAAATATGTTTGGAATCAGAACAATGCAAAAATGTCTGTAGTATATGAATCAATGGAAGAAAACGACGTTGTTGCTGGTGCTACTGAAGGTTCACTTGATCTTATAACTCTTGGTTATGAAAAAGAAGTTAAACCTGGCGTAGACATGGGTGTTTCTTACTCAATGGTAAGCCCAGACGCTACAGTTCCTGCTGGACTTGCTGATGTTAACAACATCACTGCTTCATTCATCGGTGCTAACATCGACGAAAACATACTTAAACTTCAGATGAGAGTTAAATTCTAATTCTGAATTAAAAGTTATAAAAATTAAGCCACCCGTTTTGGGTGGCTTTTTTTTTATATATATTATTTGGATAAATCCAAAATATTTTTCATTCGAAAAAATAACGAACTAAAAGTTCGTATGCTTTCCAGAGGAAAGTGTTAATGTTTAATTATAATAAAGACCGAAATTCTCAATTGTTCCTTTGATTCTACTGTCATCTGCAATCTGTTAACCGTTATCTGTGTTCTTATATCCGTAATCTGTTTTGTAATTATGTTATTTGACTGAAAAATTTTAAAAGAGTAAAATTATATTGACTTAAATTAAAGGAGCTTTTAATGAATTGGAAAGACAAAATAATTTATGAACCTGAACTTTGTCACGGATATCCTTGTATAAAAGGAACAAGAATAATGGTTTCTGTTATTCTTGATAATCTTGCAAATGGTATTTCTTTTGAAGATATTTTAAAAGAATATCCAGCATTGACTTTAGAAGATATTCAGGCTGCTTTAGCATATGCTTCAGAACTCTCTAAAGAGAGAAATATTGCAATATGATCTCTTTTAAAATAGATGAAAATATTCCTAAAAGTAGTAAAGAAATATTCTTTGAACATAGTATACAATGTTTTGATGTATATGAAGAAAAACTTAATGGAAAAAAAGATTCAATAGTTTAGAATACAGTAATTAAAGAAAATCTGGTATTTGTAACATTAGATTATGATTTTTCTGATATTAGGCAATACAATTATCCGTTTTCAGGCGTAATAATTCTAAATCCGATGTTTCAATCTATAAATAATGTTAATAACTTAATAAAAAAATTATTAATTATTTTAAATAAAGTAGATTTTAATAATTCTATTTGTATTTTGTCAGAAAACAATATTAGAATTCGAAAAATATCTTTCTAAAAATTTGTTTTAATTATAATAAAGTCCGACCCTAATACCTAATCCCTAAATCCTAATTCCTGTTTTTTAAATAATAAATCCGAGACACTCAGCAAAGCTGAGCATTTCAACATTTGTTGAATATATGACCAAAGGTCATAAACGGCAACGAAGTTGCTAAACTGTACTCTTATAACTGTTATCTGTTATCTGTTTTGTAATTATGTTATAATGTATTCAAAAGTTTTAAAAACAAAAAAACAGGAGGTATTTAAATGCCACTTATTGGAACTAAGAAGATGTTTGAAAATGCTCACAAGAATGGATACGCTATTGGAGCTTTTAACGTAAACAATATGGAAATCATCCAGGGTATCTTTGAAGCAATAAAAGATCAGGATGCTCCACTTATAATTCAGGTATCAGCAGGTGCAAGAAAATATGCTAAACATGAATATCTTATGCATCTTATACATGCTTCACTCGAACTATATGATGTACCTGTAGCTGTACATCTTGACCATGGTGAAGACTTTGAAATCTGTAAATCATGTATAGATGGTGGATTTACATCGGTAATGATTGATGGATCAAAGCATTCATTTGAAGATAAT
>PKTG01000099.1 GCA_002869225.1 Candidatus Muiribacterium halophilum
ATTAACTGTTGATGCTAGACCTCACCAGGGTCAAGGTCAGGGAAATGGTCAGGGACTTGGAAATGGCAATGCTAATCAAACTGCAAATGATAATGCTAATGAAAATGCATTTGAAGATCGGGATGATGATCAGGATAAAGACAAAGATAAAGATAAAGGCAGAGGTAAGAATAAAAATAAGGGAAAAGGTTTAAAGAAATCTGAAGATGGTGTTCCTTATGGATGGTCACAGGGGCTTAAAAAGGGATGGAAAGATTCATTTCCTCCGGGTTGGAGTAAAAAAAGTGACGACGAAAAAGAAGAATGGATGGATAGATTAGAAAGAGCTAAAGATAAGGTCAAAGAAAAAGCACGAGATAATGAGCGTGATGAAAATAAGATCGAAATCTTAATTGAATATCTTAGTAGGATGGGTATAGATATTGAAGATGCTGAGGATATTATAATCAAAGGAATCGATGAGGATATTCCAGATGAAGAATTAAAAGATATTAATGTAATGGTTGGTGAAAAAGCCAAAGATGTAGATTTTAAAAAAGTAAAAGAAGAAGTTCTGGAAAATATAAAAAAAGGTGTTAAAAGCGAAGAGTTAATGAAAAAAATAGAAAAAGTTCTTGATGATGCTGGACCAGATTGGTGGGAATTCTGGAAGTGAAATAAAAATAAAATATGATTAACAAGGGAACTGAATGATGGACATGAATAAGATGATCAGTGAGATCAAAAGCTTCGCAAAAGGTGTAGATGATATATTGTCACCAGTTGAAGTTATAGAATGGTTTGAGAATATAGCTAAGGAAAACAATAAGATAAAAGAAGAAATATATAATAAAGATGAAACCGGTAGAGATATAAAATGTTATGTGATCGGCAAAGGTGAGACAATACTTTTATACGCTTTCCCTGATCCTGGTGAAGCTGTTGGTGGAACATCTATAAAAGTACTGACTCAGTTATTATTGGATGAACAATCAAGTATTTCAAAAATGCCTTATAGATTTGTTATTGTACCTTGTCTTAATTTTTTAGATCAACCAAACAATGGTGTTAAAAATGAAAGACTTCAAAAGACAAGAGCTCAGGAAGTTGATTGGTGTTTAAGTGATCCAAGACTAGAGACTAGAGCAATTATTAAGATTGCCAAAAAATATGAACCAAAACTGACTTTTCCTCTACATGATGAATGGCATTCAAAAGAATATGTAGATCCTTATCTTGGTGTTGATCCTGTGATATCTAAGAAACTGGCTACTGAGATCACAGAAATATTTGCTGGCTATGATATGGAAATGAACTCGGAATACGATGATCCTGAAATGGGAAAAGGTTTCTTTAATATGAAGAGTATAGGACCTGAGTATAAAAACTGTACTTTCTCACTCTTTGCAAAAATGGGACATGTATTTGTATGTGAAGTACCTTATGGTAAAAATCTGAAAGCATCATCTCTTGTTGAGATACAACTTTCAGTGTTTATAAGTTTTATTAATGGGGTTTTTAATTAGATAATCTATGTGGAAGAATCTATTAATAATAATTCTAATAATAGGATATTTATTATACTTATCACCATTAGGTGCTGATATTTCAGATAGTTTGATCAATATTTATGAAAAATATACAAATCCTGATGTTCTTCCAATCTATGTAAATATTAATCATTCAATTGATAATGGGTTGTATCATTTTAAATCTTCTATGGATTATAATCTCAATGATCTTCAGGCAATTTATGATGATATTGAGAATTCGATTCCCCTTTTTTACACTGATAAATACTATCCACAAAATAGAGAAAGGTTTAATATTTTTTTAAGATCGCCTGAAAATAAAAATGTTAAAGCAACACTTACATGTAATTTTGATAAGGTCAATCATCATATTTATGACCTTCCCGGTAAATTAAATATTACCCGATTTAAATTTATACCACCAAAGAATCTTATTATTAAAGAAAAAAATATATTGCTTTCATATGAAAAAACGCCTACAAAAGACAAGAATAAGACTAAAATAAGTTTTAAAATAAAACATTGCGAAATAGTTGTTAGTCCACTTGTCAAAGCAAAGAAATATTATATCAATATAAACAAAGAGATATCAGAAGATGAAATAACAATAGATTCCAGTTTATCTTTAAAAAAATATATTAAAGAAATAGACAACAAAAAATATTTAGTGATCGAATCAAAAGATAATCTTAATAAAAAAGACAGGATAACTGTCAATTTAAATAAACAGGAGCCAATAGATCTATATTTGTTTAAAGACAGATCAGGTAATAAAAGATATACAAAATTTAATCTATTTAATAATGCCGAATCAGATGTTAAAGATGAAGATGTATATTCAGTAAATCTTAAAATAGAGCTTAAACAAAAACTTTATCTGGATATGATATTTCCATATACAGATCTACAAATTGAAAGAAATGAAAAAAGTATAAAAGTTTCGGGGCGAAATTCAACAGATATATTATTTTTAATTGGTGAAGATGATCATAAGGAATTTAAAATAGATAACACCAGTATTATTGTATCAGGTCAATTGTTTAGACAGGGAATAGATGAAAAATTTTTAAACAAAGTGTTCGATGAATTTTATGATCTATATGAATACAAAAATAGATTTCATCATTTGTATTTAATCAATACTGAGATGTTCAGAGCTCAGAATGATTATGCATTAATAATGATGCGAAATGATCTGCTTATTGATAAAGGTAAAAAAGAAGAAGATGATAGATACAAATCTAAAAGACAGGCAATGTTTTCACTTGCTATTCATGAGATTGGACATACTTTTCAGAAGACTTATAAAATGGAAAACCTATACATAATAGAGGGTCTTAATTCACTTGCTGAAATATTGATATACGATAATATTTTTGATGTTGAAAAACAGATTCCAGAGATCCCGAAAATAGATAATGATAGATTTATTAGATATATTCAATACAAAGATTACAATCTTGATGACCCTATGTATCACTATATGAATGGAGCTGGCTTTTTTTATAATATGTATAAAAAAGATAAAAATGTTTTTAAAAAGATATTTGATATTAAAACATTAGAAGCGGTACAAAAAGAAATCGATTGACAAAAAATCGTATTATAAATAGAATTAATAATATAAATAACCAAAGGAGAACTTCTGATGAGAAACGACAGATCAAACTGAGCAGGTCCACCTGTATATGTTTATCTGTTTTTCCATTGTTTAAAATTTAATATATAAATATAACGGGTCGGCCTGGAGCCGGCTTTTTTAGTTACAAAAGAAATTTTAAAAAAAAGACTATGTTGAAGCTGGCATAGTCTTTTTTTTATAAGAAAAGCAGGTTTTTACTACGCGGGTCCTGAATAAAACCAGGAATTTGGGATGAATCTGGATTTTGGATTTAGGGAAGAACTTGA
>PKTG01000107.1 GCA_002869225.1 Candidatus Muiribacterium halophilum
TAGGTTTTGGAGCGATCTTATTGATTTTAACAATACTGGGAGCAGTCGCAGGCGTCAGTATGAAAAGTGCAGAGTCTATATCTAGTGTAATATCAAATGAATATGTACCTAGTATGGATCATATGTCAAAGATAACAATAAACTATCTTACAACTTTATTTAATGCAATGGGTTATATACAGTCAAGATCGGATACTTATCTTGCAAATACTCGAGAAGAGTTTAAGAAGATATATCCTGTTTTTGAAAGTTATCACAAGGTACTTGATAACGCTGAGCATCTTGATATGGAAGAAAAAGCTGTTGAACTTGAGGAAAATATCAAGCATTATGAAGAGCTTTTTGAAGATACTGTAAAGATCAACGAGGAAATTGAAACATATCAGCAGTCAATGAATGAAGAAGCTGCAAATTATATGAACGCATGTAATGTGTTTCTGAATGGTCATAACAGAAAGATCAGAGTAGATTTTAGAGAAAATAATTCATACGAAGCACTCAATAAAAGACTTGAGAAGATAACAATAGTAAATGATATTATCGATCTCGGGAACTCCATCAGAATATACTGCTGGCAGGGTATGGAATCAAGGGATACAAAATTTCTTGATCAAGCTATCTCATATTTTGATGAGGTCGACAAAAAAATAGTTGAACTCAGAAAACTAACAACATCAGCTGAGGACATTAAGCTGATAGATGATACCGTTCATGCGGGTAATAATTATAAAAAAGCTATTCAGGAAGTACTTAAAGGTTGGAATGACCTTGCAGAACTTGGTACTGAAAGAACAAAAATCTATACTGAGCTTATGACAGAACTTAAAAAATATGCAAACGAAGAAGCAAAAGAGACTGTAGAAGAGGCGCATAATGCTGAATCTACACTTTCGAGGTCTTTTACAACAATACTTGTTGGGGTGATAATAGCATTGATATCAGGAATTTTGATAGCGGTATTTCTTACAAAGGCTATTACAGGACCTATCAATAAAATAATAGCTGATCTTTCAAATGGTTCTGATCAGGTAGCATCAGCTTCAGGCCAGGTATCATCATCGTCGCAGGAAATGGCACAGCTTGCAAATGAACAGGCTTCCTCACTTGAGGAAAGTTCCGCTTCTCTTGAAGAGCTTGCAGCAATGACCAAACAGAACTCGGAGAATGCGAGACAGGCTAATGTACTTGCAACAGAAGCGAAGGATAATTCAAATCAGGGCATGGAAACGATGAAGAAGATGAGAGAAGCTATAAACGGAATCAAGGATTCATCTGATGAGACTGCAAAGATCATTAAGACTATCGATGAGATAGCTTTTCAGACTAACCTTCTTGCTTTGAACGCGGCAGTAGAAGCTGCCCGTGCTGGTGAAGCCGGAAAAGGATTTGCAGTTGTTGCTGAAGAGGTTAGAAACCTTGCTCAGAGAAGTGCTGAAGCTGCTAAAAACACAGCGACTCTTATCGAAGAATCCAAGACTAATTCTGAAAACGGTGTTAAAGTTGTAGAGGAAGTTGCGCAGGCTTTAGAAGGAATAAACGGTATTTCATTAAAAGTAGGAGAGCTTATAAACGAGGTCTCAAGTGCTAGTGAGGAACAGACAAGAGGAATAGATCAGATAAATGTTGCAGTTTCTGAACTAGGTAAAGTGACTCAGGCAAACTCGGCTAACTCTGAAGAAGCTGCTGCAGCCAGTGAAGAACTTTCAGCTCAGGCACAGCAGATGAAAAATATTGTTAACGTCCTTAACTCTATAATAAAAGGTGGAAACAATACAGGGTTAATAATGTCTCAGGCGCAAACTGTAAAAACGGTTAATAATAAGACCAATAAAAGAGAATTGGGTAATAAGATAAAGAAAAGTAATATAAAAGCCAATGATCCTGAAAAAGTCATCCCACTTGGCGATGATGATGATATGGATTTTTAAAATGATTTAAAAATTAAAATATAGACTCCTACCTTTTCTGGTAGGAGTCTATACAAAAAACAGGAGCTTGAAATGCCAAATATGGTGTCGGTAGGAATATCTGATCATAAAGTTTCCGTAAATCATGATGATATTCTTATTACTTATTCTCTGGGATCATGTCTTGGAGTTACTGTATACGATTCACAAAACAACATTGGAGGACTTATTCATTGTCTTCTTCCTCTTGCAAAGGTAGATCCTGAAAAAGCAAGGAATAAACCCGAGATGTTCGTTGAGACAGGACTGCCTCTTCTTTTGAAAAAGATGTTTGAGCTCGGTGCCAGAAAAAACAATCTGATAATCAAAGCTGCTGGTTGTGGAGCGCCGCTTCAAAGTGCAAAGAGTATGAAGGTAGGAGAAAGGAATTTCGTTGTCTTCAGAAAGATATTATGGAAAAATGGATTACTTTTAAAAGGTCGTGATATTGGTGGTACAAAACCAAGGACAATGCTTCTTGATATGAAGACAGGAGAGACCTTGATAAAATCTCAGGGAAGCGAATATAAGATATAAGGAGGATATGATGTCGTATACGATTATGCTTGTTGATGATTCAAAGACTCAGAGAGCCATTATAAAGAGAATACTAGGCATGTCAGAAGCTGATATTAGTGAAATCATCGAAGCTGAAAATGGGAAAGATGCACTTGAAAAACTTGAATGTCTTAAAGTCGATATTATCTTTTCAGATCTTAACATGCCTGTTATGGATGGAGAGAAGATGGTTGAGTTAATAAAGGCAAACGATGACATAAAAGAAATACCTATTGTTATAATAACTTCAAAAGCAAGCGATGCTGTTAGAATAAATCTTGAAAAACTTGGAGTCGTAGATTATATGACAAAGCCTTTTACACCTGAGGATATTTGTGATGTTCTTGAAAGACTTTGTGGAGGTAATTAATGGAAATAAAAGAAAAAATCGATCAGGTTTTTACAGAAGTCTTTGAAAACGTTGGATTTATTTTTGCTGACAGGGTCGAAGCAAAAGATATTGAGGAAACGGATAAAGAAGATTTTATAATAGCTTATATTACATTGAAAGGTGAAGTCGCAGGTGATGTGATCGTGATGATGGAACTTTCAATAGCTTCTGAATTTACGGCTAATATGATGGGACTTGATTTTGATGAAGTGCCTGAAGAAGAATTTATAAATGATGCAACAAAAGAACTCTCGAACATACTTTGTGGAAATATAGCTTCAAAAGTATTTGGAAAGGAAAAAGATTTTGATATTTCCATTCCTATAGTAAATCAGGTATCAAAAAAAGAGATGCATGAATTGATCGAAGATAACACATCGATATTTTATTCTGTTGATGAAAGACCGCTTATAATAAATTACAAATTCAAATAAATAAGATAACGGTAAACAGATTATAGATAAAAGTTTACCCATCACGCTTATCGGCTTCTTCTCATAACGTTTCACTTAATTTATAGACATTTATATTTTTTTTGATAAAATGTTATTAAACTCTGATATTATAAGAGTCCTATAAAACAACTGGAGGGAGTATGCGCCTTAAAGACCATCCGGTCCTTGATTTTAAGTTTGAAGAGAAAAAAAAGGTGAGTTTTATTTTTAATGGAGAGACTTTATATGGATACGAGGGAGAACCTATCGCCGCAGCATTACACGATAATGGAGTAAGGGTTCTTAGAAGATCTCCAAAATTAAATAGAGATCGAGGTATATTCTGTGCTATTGGTAAATGTTCATCTTGTCTGATGAATGTGAATGGAATTCCTAATATCAAGACCTGTGTTGAACCCCTTAAAGAGGGAGATATTGTCAAGTATCAGGACAAAAAAGGAAATATCAGGGGGGATTAATATGTCAGAGGAATATAATATTGTCATTGTAGGAGCAGGTCCGGCGGGTCTTGCCGCTGCTACAACAGCATCAAAATACACGAATAAAATACTCATAGTCGATGAAAATATAAAACCTGGTGGACAGCTTTCCAAACAGACGCATAAGTTTTTTGGTTCGAAAAATCATTATGCATCGGTAAGAGGTGTCAATATATGTAATATACTACTCGATGGACTTTCTAAAGAAAAAGTCTGTTTCAGACCTGAGACTTCAGCTATCGGGTTTTATAAACCTGATACACTGATAATACAGGATAAAGAAGGGCTGCATAAAATAAAAGGAAACAAATTTATATTTGCAACAGGTGCTATTGAAAATATGGTATCTTTTGAGAACAATGATCTTCCTGGGGTCTACGGAGCTGGAGCAATGCAGACTCTTATGAACCTTTACGGTGTTAAACCGGCTGAAAAAGTACTTATGCTTGGAGCTGGAAACATCGGTCTTATAGTATCTTATCAACTTATGCAGGCTGGTGTTGAGATAATGGGAGTTGTTGAGGCTTCACCGTTTATCGGTGGATATCATGTTCATGCTGCAAAATTAAGAAGAATGGGTGTACCTATTTTGACTTCTCATACAGTTAAAGGTGTATACGGAGATGGAAAGGTAGAAAAAGCAATCATACATAAACTGGGTGGAGGGTTTGAGCCACTTCATGGAACAGAAAAGACCATAGAGATAGATACTCTATGTCTTGCTGTGGGGCTTACTCCATCTGTTGAACTTTTGCATCAGGCAGGATGTAATATAAAATTTATAAAAGAACTTTCCGGTTATGTATCAGTTCATGATGATATGATGGAAACAAATATTCCTGGTGTCTTTGTTGCTGGTGATGCAAGTGGTGTCGAAGAAGCTTCCGCAGCTATGCTTGAAGGAAATATGGCAGGTCTAAAGGCTGCTTATGATATAGAGGGTTTTAATAGAAGTGTCTTTTTAAATGAGAAAGAGATAGTGGAGTTTGAACTAAAAAGTCTTAGAACCGGTCCTTTTTGTGAAAGAGCACAGGCTGGTAAAAAGAGATTGATGGTGGAGGAAAGATGATAGCTTATAAGACTACGGGAATAGTTGATATGGAACTTGTTTCTTTACCACAGGATTGGGAAAAGCAAACAAGATTTTTCCCCGTTATTGAATGTATTGAGAAGATACCTTGTAATCCTTGTTCTTTCTCTTGCCCAAAGGGCGCTATATCGGTAATTGGAGACATAACAAATATACCTCAGATAGATTTTGAAAGATGTAATGGATGTTCTATCTGTGTTGGTAAATGTCCTGGACTTGCAATATTTCTTGTAAATCCGAATTTTTCAGAGAATAAAGGTGCTGTCATATTACCTTATGAATTCCGGCCTCTTCCTGAAAAGGGTTCTATAGTAAGACTTTATGATAGAGAAGGAAAAGAAATAGGTGAAGGTATGATAGAGGCTATCAGGACATCAAAAGCTTTTGAGAATACTCCACTTGTTACCGTGTCTATGGAAAAAGATCTTGTAATGTGTGCACGGCATATAAGGTTTGACTGATATGGTGATAGAATAAATGAAAAGATGTAGGTCATGTCAAAGAGAGGAACTTGATGATCAGGCACATTTTTGTAGTGAATGTGGTGGTGTCCTTGAAGAAATAAAAAAAGGTGTTGACCCTAGAGTCAATCTTTCCAGATTTGGTGAAGCTTTTATAGATATGATGACAATTACTTTTATTAGTCATGTTATACCTATAGAACATCTTTACTGGCTTCCTGGTGATAGAGGGTCTCTTGAATTTGATAGGGCTATGATACTGTTTATTATATATAGTGTCATATTTGATTCAGTCTTTAGAATAGGTACTGTTGGTAAGATCATAATGAAACTTAAGGTAGTAGATCTTGCAGATAAAGAACCAGAACTATGGAGGCTTTTACTTAGAAGTGTTTTTAAAGTGGTGAGTCTCATGCTTTGGTTTATCAGTCTTCCTATGCTTTTTGTATCGTTAGATGGAAGACTGATCCACGATAGATTAGCAGGAACAAAGGTGATTTTTAAAAAGAAAGCATAAAAAACAGGAGTCTAATATGAAAGATGATCAGATAATCATATGTAGATGTGAAGACGGAACACTAGCTGATGTAAAGGATGCAATACATAGATTGGGACTAAGATCGGTAGAAGAGATCAAGAGAGTGAAAAGGTTTGGTATGGGACATTGTCAGGGAAAGACATGTGGAAAGTTAATATCTCAGATAATCTCAAGAGAACTTAATATATCTTATGAAGATATGGCTCCAGCAACTACAAGACAACCTGCTAAAGCAGTCTCAGTTAAAGAATTTGCAAGCTATCAGGAGGGAAATTAAAGATGAATAAGAAAGCTTCTGTAGTGATAATCGGTGGTGGAATCAACGGATGTGCTCTTGCGTATGAACTTGCAAAAAAAGGTGTTAAGGATGTCATGGTAATAGAGAAGAATTTTCTTGCAAGTGGATCGACTGGTAGATGTGGAGGAGGTTTTAGACAGCAATGGTCAACTCCTATGAATATAAAGTTTGCTATGGAGAGTGTTGATATATTCTCAAGACTAGATGAAGAGCTTCAGTATAAGACAGAGTATTATCAGGGTGGATATCTTATCCTTGCATATACCCCTGAAGAAATAAGACAGTTCGAGAAAAATGTCAGACTTCAGCGAGAGATGGGTTTGGATGTAAGACTAATCGAACCTAAGGAATGTCTAAAGATAGTTCCTGATCTTAATATAGATGGTGTGCTTGGTGCAACTTACTGTAAAAGTGATGGTCATGCAAATCCATTTTATGTAACCCAGGCTTACGCAAAAAAAGCCAAGGAGATGGGAGTGCAGTTCCTATTGGATACAGAGGTAATAGCCATAGATTCTCATAATGATAGGATAACAGCTGTTCAGACTGATAAAGGAAAGATCATGACAGATACTGTAGTCAACGCAGCCGGTGGGCATGCTCATCTGGTATCCTCTATGCTTGGACTTGATATCCCGGTTAAACCATATAGACATGAGATACTTGTCACAGAGCCGGTTAATAGAATTTTTGATCCAATGATAATATCGTTTCATTATCATATATATATGAGACAGGAATTAAACGGTGGAATACTTATGGGACAGGGAGATCCAAATGAACCTTCAAGTTTTAATGTAGAAGGAAGTTTTGATTTTATAAATCAGGTATGTAAAAAAGGTATGAAGATAATGCCTGTACTTGAAAATATTTCAGTTGTAAGACAATGGGCAGGACTTTATGCAGTGACACCTGATGCACAGCCGATTCTAGGACCTGTACCTCCGTTTGACAATTTTATTCATATAGTTGGATTTTCAGGACACGGATTTATGCTGGCGCCAAGAGTAGCTCAGCATATAACGGATTATATAGTTGATAATAAACTATCTGATGAGATAAAGAACTGCTCTATAGACAGATTTAAAAATATGGATCTTGATGTAGATGTAAACGTAGTCTAAAGAGCATCTTTTTTCCATCTGACACAAATGCCTGACGGCAGAGCGTTTCCTTTTTCAGAAGGGATGGTAAGTTCTATTCGCTCTAATTTTCCTTTATTTATAAAGGCCAGATGATTAAACATTGACTGTATATCATCGATTGTCAGTTCCTGACTATGACAGGAAAATATAAGAAAAGCAGGGTCTTTTTTTAACAGATCTCCTGTAAGCTGAAACAACTTACTTATATCTCTTTCAAGTTTCCAGGTCTTCTTTCCTGATCTTCCAAATGCAGGAGGATCAAGTATTATTCCATTATAATCATTCCCTCGTCTTATCTCTTTTTCCATAAAGGTCAATACATCATCGTTGATCCATCTTATATTATTTTCATAATCCGTATTAGATTGTGCATTTTCTTTAGCCCACCCTATAATACTGGAGGAACCTTCGAGATGTGTTGTCTGGTGATCTATTTCTTTGTTTAAAGCACAAAAAAGTGTTAAAGCACCTGTATAGGCAAATGTATTTAATATCTTAAGTGGTCTCTTGCTTTTGTTTAGGATTATGTTCAACCATCTCCAGTTAGTCTGTTGTTCAGGAAATAATCCGATCTGACCATTTTTTGAAAATTTTAAAATCATGTTTATATCATCAATTGTCAGGTTTATTTTATCGGAGATATTTGTTTCAAACTTCCAATTTCCGTTATCATCATCGTTGATATATCGAATATCTGCATTCTGCCATGGGATATCAAGCTTTTTTTCACATTTAGCGACAGGTGCAGGTCTATCTATTGTAATATCACCAAATCTCTCAAGTCTTCTAAGGTCTCCGCAGTCAATAAGTTCGTAGTTTTTTTTGTCTTCCATGTTTGACATATAAACACTAAAAATATATATTGTCAATAGATTGTGAATATATATAAATAAAAGAAAACAGGGACCAATTTAAATACAGGAGGAATGTATGTCCGAAAGAAAAATGGTTACAATCGATGGTAACAGTGCTGCTACACATGTTGCACACGCCACAAATGAAGTGATAGCGATATATCCTATCACACCTTCATCCGGGATGGGTGAGATCTCAGATGAGAAAAGTGCAAAAGGTGAAAAGAATATATGGGGAACTATTCCTAGAGTAGTTGAGATGCAAGCTGAAGGTGGAGCTGCTGGTGCGGTTCACGGATCCTTATCTGCTGGTGCTTTGACAACTACTTTCACAGCTTCACAGGGACTTCTTCTTATGGTTCCAAACATGTTCAAAATAGCTGGTGAACTTACTCCATCAGTATTTCATGTAAGCGCAAGAGCGGTTGCTACTCACGCTCTTTCAATATTTGCGGAACATTCTGATGTAATGACTTGTAGAGGAACTGGTTGGGGTATGCTTGCTTCTTCAAATCCTCAGGAAGTTATGGATTTTGCTCTTATTTCTCAAGCTGCAGCTTTAGAATCAAGATTACCATTTGTTCATTTCTTTGATGGATTTAGAACATCACATGAGATTCAGAAAGTAGAACAGCTTACACATGATGATATGAAAGCTATGATCGAAGATAAATTTGTTCGTGAACATAAAGCTAGAGCTTTAAATCCTGAAAATCCAACAATAAAGGGTACTTCTCAGAATACGGATGTTTTCTTCCAGCACAGAGAGACTATTAATCCTTATTATGAAAAGACTCCTGCAATCGTGCAGAAGTATATGGATAAATTCGCTAAATTAACTGGCAGACAGTATAATACTGTTGAATATGTTGGTGCAGAAGATGCTGATAGAGTAATAGTACTTATGACTTCAGGAACAGACGTTGTACATGAGACTGTTGAAGATCTTTTGAGACAGGGAGAAAAAGTTGGAGTAGTTAAGATCAAACTATACAGACCTTTCCCTGAAAAAGCGTTTATAGAAGCCCTTCCTTCAACTGTTAAAAAGATAACTTGTCTTGATAAGACCAAAGAACCTGGTGGACTTGGTGAGCCGCTTTATCTTGATGTTGTTGCTACTGTAGGAAATGCTTATGCCAAAGGCGAAGCATCATTCAAAGAGTATCCAAGAATAACTGGCGGAAGATATGGACTTGGTTCAAAAGATTTTACACCTGCTATGGTAAAAGGTGTGTTTGATGAACTTAAGAAAGAAAGTCCTCTTGAAAACTATTCAGTTGGTATTCTTGATGATGTATCAAACAGATCAATAAGTTATGATCCTACATATCTTACACAGCAGGATGGAGTTAAAAGTGCTATGTTCTTCGGATTAGGTTCGGACGGAACAGTTGGAGCGAATAAAAACTCAGCTAAGATCGTTGGTACTCAGACTGACAATTATGTTAACGCATACTTTGTATATGATTCCAAAAAAGCAGGTTCTATGACTGTATCACATCTTAGATTCTCAGATAAACCACTTAGAAGTTCATATCTTATACAGCCAGGACAGGCTGATCTTGTAGCTTGTCATAACTTCTCATTTTTAGAAAAATATGAGATGGTAAAATTCCTTAAACAGGGTGGAACTTTCCTTGTAAATAGTATATATGGAAAAGATGAGCTTTGGGAAAAACTTCCTTATGAAGTACAGCAGCAGCTGATTGAAAAAAATGCTAAGTTATTTTCTATTAACGCTGTTAAAATAGCTGAAGAACTTGGACTTGGTGCAAGGATCAATACAGTAATGCAATCAGCTTTCTTCAAGATAGCTGACATAATACCATTTGATCAGGCTGTTAAGTTTATTAAAGATGCTATTAAAAAAACTTATGGAAAACGTGGAGACAAAGTTGTCAAGATGAACGAAGATGCTGTTGATGAAGCGATCAACAATCTTTTTGAAATTGATATGGCAGCAAAAGCAACATCACAGATTCATACTAATCCTTGTGTAATACCTCAGGGTGTACCAGATTTTATGAAGAAGACTACCTGTCAGCTTATTGCACAGAAAGGTGATGATCTTCCTGTATCAGCGTTTCCTGCTGATGGAACATATCCTGTTGGAACCACAAAACTTGAAAAGAGAAATGTAGCTGTAAATATTCCTGTCTGGAACAAGGATGTTTGTATACAGTGTGGTATATGTTCGTTTGTATGTCCTCATGCTTCTATTAGAATGAAAGTCTATGATGCTGATGATCTTTCAAATGCACCTAAGACATTCAAATCGACTGATTCAAAGATACAGGGTTATAAAGATAAAAAGATGACCATACAGGTTGCTCCTGAAGATTGTACTGGTTGTGGTGCTTGTGTATTCAACTGTCCAGCAAAAGATAAGAGCAATCCAGGTCAAAAAGCTATAAATATGCATCCGCAGACTCCACTTAGAGATCAGGAAAAAGAAAACTTTGATTTCTTCCTTTCACTTCCTGAACTTCCTTTTGATGAACTTGACAAGGGTAGTCTAAGAACATCACAGCTTGCTCCTCATCTTTTCGAATTCTCAGGAGCTTGCCCAGGTTGTGGAGAGACTCCTTATGTAAAACTTCTCTCACAGCTTTTCGGTGATAGAGCACTTGTTGCAAACGCTACAGGTTGTTCTTCGATATATGGTGGTAACCTTCCAACAACTCCTTATACTTCAAGAGAAGATGGAAGAGGACCATCCTGGTCTAACTCTCTATTTGAAGATAATGCGGAATTTGGTTTCGGTATGAGACTTGCTGCTAAGAAGTTTAACGAGATGGCTGTTGAATATCTTGAAAAGATGTCATCTACTATTGGTCAGGATCTTGTAAACGAATTAAGAGGAGCTACTCAGATAACTCAGGCTGATATCGAAAAACAGAGAGAGAGAGTTGCTAAACTTAAAGAAATATTAAAAAATAATGATTCAGAAGATGCTAAAAACCTTCTTGCTGTTGCAGATTATCTTATCAAGAAATCTGTATGGATTGTTGGTGGAGATGGTTGGGCTTATGATATTGGTTATGGCGGACTTGATCATGTACTTGCAAGTGATGAGAATATAAACGTTCTTGTCATGGATACCGAGGTTTATTCAAATACAGGTGGTCAGTCATCAAAAGCTACTCCAATTGGAGCTTCTGCGAAATTTGCTTTCTCAGGAAAAGCAATAGAGAAAAAAGATCTTGGAATGATAGCTATGACTTATGGACATATATATGTCGCTAAAGTATCACTTTCAAATCCTGCACAATGTATCAAAGCGTTTATTGAAGCGGAAAGATATAACGGACCTTCACTTATACTTGCATATGCTCATTGTATCGCACACGGTATAAACATGACAGAAGGTGTTCAGGAACAGAAAAATGCTGTTAATTCAGGACATTGGCCGCTACTTAGATTCAATCCTGAGCTTACACTTGAAGGAAAGAATCCTCTAATGCTTGATTCAAGAGATCCAAGTATATCACTTGATGAATACATGGGAAGAGAAAATAGATTTAATGTAGTCAAGAAGATGTATCCTGAAAGAGCAGAAAGGCTTGCAAAAGAAGCTAATAAAAAGGTTCTTACAAGATTTGCTCTTTACAAACAACTTGCAACTAAACTCGATTGTTCTGTGAAAAACGAAAAAGAGGAACTCGAGAAAGAACAGAGTTAAGAAACGTTTTCAACAAAAAGGGATTGGCGATAAGTCAATCCCTTTTTTTATATGAAATCGATACTGTTATATGTTATAATTAATAAAAATCATTAATGAAGGAGCTAATAATGGAAATAAAGATAATGGTAGTGGACGACGAAGAAGAGATCTTGAATCTGTTAAGAAAGTATCTTGAAAAAGCAGGTTTCAACAATGTTGTAACTATTAATGACCCTGAAAAGGCTCTTGAACTTATGCAGAAGGAACTGTATAAGATAGTACTTCTTGATATAAGAATGCCGAAGATGGATGGTATAGAACTACTGCAGAAGATAAAGGATATAAATCCTCTTTGTAATATAATCATGGTAACAGCCTATTCGGACCTTAATAATGTTGTTGAATGTATTGCAAGAGGAGCAGTAGATTTTGTAGCAAAACCTTTTAAGATGAAAGAACTTACAAATATAGTGGGACAATGTAGAGAAAGAATAGATAGATGGAAAGATGTCATCTTGAAAAATGGATAATATTCTAAGAGAAAATTTCTCTTCAGCTGTAAAGGTTAATATAGAAAGCCTTCAACAGATCATAGATAATGTCTTGAATTCTGACATGACAAATGGGCAGATTAGGCGTGTTTGTTCGAAAATATCCGTTGTAAAGGCTTTCTCTGCTTTTATCGGCGTGTCAGAGTATGCAGATGTGTTTCGTGGTATACAGAAGGTATGCGAAGACATTTATAATAGAGATATGAATCATAAAAAAAGAGTGCTTTCAATCGTCAGAAAGTATATAAACTCAATAAAAGATCTTGAGGTTGACGGTAAGATATACGCTCATCTTCCTGAACTGGAATATTTCATAGCTTTTCCTGATTCATTTATCTTTTTTGATATAGATCCTCTGGATATGATAATTAATGAGGATAATATCAAGATACCAAGAGTAGATTGTATTCAGAATTTTATCTTTTTAAATAATCTTGAAAATAGTATTAAAAAAGAGGAGTTTTCGATCATAAAAGAATCAGCTAAACTTGTAAGAGATTCTTTTTATTTATCTTATTTTGATGATCTTAAAGATATAAAGAGTAAATTGGGAGAAAAATATACTGACATAATTTTTAATATACCGGATGTAAGTTTAAATCTCTTTAAGGATAATACTACTTTTATTGAAGATACAATAGAGTTCTTTATAAAAGGTTTCGGTTGTGAGGATAGGAAAATACATATAACTATAGATAGAGAGGATGAGCTATCCTATTTCATAGAGTTTATCTGTGATAGTTCAAATGAAATGGTGTTGAAAAATTGTCAGGATAATGATCCGAAAATGCGCATCTTATATGATGATTGGAAAGAAATATATAAGATGATAAAGATAAGATCCGGAAATGAGAGCCTGAAAAAATTATTTCATCTTTTCTTATCTATTAAGACTAGAATGAGAGACATCTCTTTTCAATTTGATAATAACAGTGCGAGACTAAAACTCATATTTCCTGACAACTTCTTTTTAAGTGAAGGTGTAATTGATGAATAAAAAAGAGATAATAACTATTATAAAAAGTTTAAAAAAAGATTTAAATCCGAAAAAGGATGTTCTTATTTCTGATCACTTTGAAGATAGTTCTTCTAAATATTCGATATTCTTACTTGTTGACGATGAAATAAAAAGACTCAGGTCGGAAAAAAAAGAAAATATTATATTTATTCGAAGCGAAGCTATATCTTTAGATGACTCCAGAGCCTTGATCTATTTTATAGTGGAGAAATTTCTTAATAAAGGTATAGGTAGTATATTAGAACTTAAAGTAATAAATAATCTGGGAGTGGTAGTGGCACTTACTGGTAATCAGAGCAAGCTTATATATTCTGAGGAAGAGTTTTGTATTGGAGCATTTGATGATTGTAAGGAAAACTGTCTTTATAGAAAGGCAAGATATTCAAAAGAGGTCAAAGAAAAATTATCTCAACTGGGTGGTGATGTTTACTCTGTAAGTCTAAACTCCTTTAATATAAATGATAAAAGATTCTTTTTTGAGACAATAGAGAAGAAGATAGATCTAAAAATACTGGAAAAAGCAGTTTCAAATAAAACAGAGGAAGGGACTTTTTTTGCGCATTTTATCGATGTACTTGAAGTGTTTTATATATCAAGATCTAAATCCGATTATATAGAGAAGATAGGAGAAAAACTATCATCTATTTTTAACAGTCCCTATTTTCTGCTTTCAGATGGTGATTCTCTATATGAGTTCAGGGATAAACGACTGATTATTAAAAATGAAGCTAATTTACCTAAAAGATTTCAGAATGTGCAGTTTATAACTGATATAAAAGATTAAAAATCTTTCTCGGATCTGGAAAGGTACGGACGATACATAATTTACTTTACCGCTTCCTCCTTAAATTCAGAACTAGCGCAAATATTGTTTGTTACGGATAGATTGGAAGAGGATATATTAAATCTAATAAACCTACTTTCGGGTCAGATATTCCTATGTCTTAATTATTTTGAGAAGGTTGAGAACGAAAGATTAGACAGTGTTAAACTCTTTCAAAGAGAGAAGATGGCTTCTTTAGGCCAGCTTTATCTTGGAATAACACATGAGATAAACAATCCCAATCCATTTATATCCGGTAACAGTTAACTTATAGAGATGAATATAGAAGATATTAGAGAGATGATAGCAAAAGGTGTTGATAAGAACATGCTATTAAAAAAGATGGATGATATAGATGAATCTCTTAAAGATATAATGAAAGGTTCTGAAAGAATAGATAGTATAGTGCAGAACCTTAAGCTTTTTTCGAGATTCGATTACTCCAATGTCAGGAAGAATGATATTAAGAGAATAATATCCGAAGCAATAAGAGTATCCCAGTATAGAGCTAAAGATAAAGATCTTTTTGAACTTATATCAAGATCTGGAGAATTTAATGTTAAAGTAAATCATGATGAGATGCTACAGGTGTTTGTGAATATTTTTCTGAATTCAATACAATCTATTGAAAAGAAAAAAGAAATGCTTGAAGGAAGTTTCTTTCAAGGCAGAATACAGGTCGAGATAGAAATATTTGATAAAGAGATATGTATTAAAGTCGAGGATAACGGTGCTGGAATGGATAAGATAATGGCTTCCAAGGTGTTTGACCCGTTTTTTACCACAAAGGGAAATGACGGTACCGGTCTTGGTATGAACATAGTCTATAATATTATTGCAAAATATTCAGGAAGGATAAAAGTTGAGACCGAGCTTGATAGTTTTTTCAGAACTATCATTAATTTGCCGATAGCTTGAAAGATATAAAACGCTGATGTATAATAATTGTCTGTAAACAAAAGTAGTAATTAAGTTAATATAGTAAAGGGGAGTAGTTATGAAAAAAATAGTTTTATTTTCACTTGTCATGGTTTTTCTTTTAGTCAATTCGCAAGCAGCTGTGATCGGCAATGATCTGAAAGATATGCTTCAGAAAATCGATGAGCCGATCAGCGTAATAGTCAAGATGAAGGATGTCTCTGCACTTGTCTCAAACAGTTATGACATCGCGACTCTTAAACAGAATGCACAGATCTCTCAGAAAGATATAATGGATTTTCTTACCTATGAAAAAAACATTTCAGATGTGAAAAATCTTTGGGCTATGAGTGCTATATCAATAAAAGCTGATAAAAATCTTATTGAGACTATTGCGAAAAGAGATGATGTGGAAAAGATATTCCTTAATAAGGAATTTAAACTTTTTGATAATAATACTTATCGTGATTCATTGTTCAGGACAACTGATGGAGACGGATTTGTATATGGTCTTAAAAGTATGAACGTTGATAAAGTATGGAAGGATTTTGGTATCGATGGTACTGGTGTGATATCTGGTGTTGTGGATTCTGGTTTGACAAAAGACCTTTCAGTATTTGATGGCAAGTTATTAGCTGGTAAAAACTTTGCTGGTGACGAAAATGATTTTGCAGATAAAAACGGTCATGGTACACATGTATCTGGAACTGTATTGGGTTCATGGGTAAGTGATGATCTTTATGAACTTAAATGGGGAATGTTCTGGTCAAAAGCCGGAACTTTTGAAGGTAATATCGGAGTAGCTCCTGGAGCTAAGTTTTACTTTGCAAAATGTATGCAGGATGATGGAAAGATATCTTTTGATGATATTCTTGAAAGTATGCAGTGGCTTGTAGATCCTGACGGAGACCCTCAGACACATGATGGAGCGAGAGTGATAAATGCTTCTCTTGGTTCAGATGAGAGTGTCCCGGAACTTAGAGAACCTCTTGTCAATCTTCAGAAAACAGGCGTATTTCTATGTTTTGCTGCTGGAAATTCAGGTAAGATCTGTGGATCACCTGCTGACTTTCCAGAAATATTTGCAGTTGGTGCTGTTGATTCAAACGATAACAAAGCATACTTCTCGAGTATTGGTCCGGTTAATTGGGATGGAAAAGAATATATTAAACCTGATGTATGTGCACCAGGTGTGAAAGTAATATCATACTATGGAAGTAAATTATCCTACCTTGATGGTACATCAATGGCATCACCTAACACTACAGGTGTTATAACTTTGATGTTTCAGGCTGATCCTACTCTTACTACTGATGAGATAAAAGAAATATTAAAAGAGACCGCTCTTGATCTTGGTGATGAAGGTCCTGATAATAAATATGGTTACGGTAGAGTAGATGCTTACGCTGCAATATCCAAAATAACTGGAGAAAATAAGATCAAATCTCTTGTCTATAGATATCAGAAGGTAAAGGATGATCTAGTGATAAGTAGTGATATACTTGATGAAAGTCTGGCCTCTGAAAAGGCTTATTTAAACAAAGTAAACAGAAAAGATTCTATGGTGGATGAGATAGTTTCCATGGTAGATGATTCAAAAGATTGTGAAAGACAACTTAGAGAACTGGTAGAAGAAGGAATAGATCTTTCAGAAATATTTGAAAAAATAAATTAAGCATATATAATATTAACATAATAATAAGATATTGGGAGTCCCGAATGATCGGGATTCCCTTTTTATTGGAGTATATTAATAATCCAATACTGGCATATATCAGATTAAATAGATCTGATGGAGGGGAAAAGATGGCCGCAATGGTTAGGGTAAACAAGGTAAAGGTCAAGATCAGAGAAAATCCTAGGGATGTAGATTCTTATTTAAATCTGAAAAAGCTTTATATAAAGAATGGACAGGAAGAGTCAGCTATAAAGTGTCTTAACAAACTCTACAGGATGACCGGAGAAAAGGAATATCTTGAAGAGATCAGAGTGCTTTCATGTAAAAATTATTTCAAACTTCTTGATAAGTTCCAGTATCAGATGAAAGATGGTGTTTTATGAGAAAAATTTTTTTCATTATGGTCTTATTTTCAATCTTATTAACGATAGATGCTGAGACTTTTATACTAAAAAACGGCACTTTGATAACCGGCGAGATTAAAGACTATTTTCCTGAAAAAGAGTTCTATACTGTAAATATAATGGGAAAAGATAAGATGGTGGATAAGATCATCGATATAAAAAAAGAGAATGTTGAAGCTATTATGATAAGACAGGTATTGACCGGTCAAAACGGGAATGAGTTTAGAAATTTTAAATTTCAATTTTTTTTGAAGAAACCTTCGTCGGATTGGTTTTTTATTGAAAATCCTTCTGATACAAAACCTATATTAACAGTAGCTCAGAAAACTGATTTTGATGATTCCACGCCTAAAGCAAGAATATTTATATACGGTCCTTATCCTGAACTTACCCCTGATATGGTAGCTCATGATGATGATCTTAAAAAGTTTGCAAGAGATTTTTTTATAAAAAATTTTCGTATGTATATAGGTTATGAGGATGGTGTTGAATATATCAATAACCGCAAGTACTTCTGGAGAATAGCAAATAATTTTGTGTTTGACTCAAGTCAAAGAGAGATCAAGATGAAATACAAACAGATACTATGTCTTAATGCTCACTATGTATATGTAATAGATTATTGTAATGATGAGAAAAAGTTTTCTAGAGAGACTGGTCTTTTAGAACAGGTGATGCAATCCTTTAAATTTCAGTCGGATGAGAACATATATTTGCAGATCTCAAACATGTTCTATTATCAGAAAGAATATAAGAAAGCAATGGAATTTTTAAAAAGAGCTGTAGATCTTGAACCTCATAGAGGAGATCTTTATCAGAAGATGGGTGACATATATGGAAGATTAGGTCTGATGAAAGATGCTTTTAAATCGTTTAAAAAAGCTCTAAGAAATGGAGCTGATAAAACGCTTATACAGTTTGAACTTGATAATCTCGAAGAAGAATTTTATAATGGAGTTAATTGAGATGAAAATTCTTCCTAATCTCGAAGAAGAATTTTATAATGGAGTAAACTAATAATAATATTAAGAGGCTAATAAATGGCGGAAAAAAACTTCAGCACTCGTATTCAGGACCATATGATGAATTATCTTAGAAGAAAACATGTTCCTGTAACGATTTTTTTAAAGAACGGTCAGATATTAAAAGGTAAAGTAGAGAGTTTTGATTCTTTTACTATAAAACTGGCACAAACTGTAAACAGTAGAAATAATCCAAATATAAATCAGAAGACTTTGACTGCTCTTGTATACAAATCATGTATACTAACAATAATCCCAGCAAAAAAAGTCATGATGAAAAGATGAGATGGATATTAGCTTCGGGTTCTCCCAGAAGAAAAGATATACTCGAAAACATAGGTCTTGATTTTGTAGTCAAAACGAACTCAATAGAGGAAATATCAAATAAAAACACTCCCGAGAAGATCTGTGAACATATAGCGTGTATAAAGTCAGAAGGAATAATTACCGATACTGACGAAGTAGCGATTAGTGCAGATACTATTGTAGTACATAACAACAGGATCTTAGGGAAACCAAAGGATGTAGCTGAGGCTGAGAGTTATTTGAAAGAGCTTTCATCAAACTCTCATATGGTTATGACTGGACTTGCATTGAGGACAAAAGATAGACTTGTATCATCATGCGCTATTACAAAGGTGTTTTTTAGGAAACTGGAAAAATCTGATATTCAGTTTTATCTAAAAAGTATGGAATGGACAGATAAAGCTGGCGGATATGGAATACAGGGAAAAGCTGGTATCTTTGTCGAGAGAATAGAGGGGTGTTATTTTAATGTAGTTGGATTCCCTTTGTCTTTATTTTATTTCCTTACAGCTGAAATTGATATAGATGTTATGAAGGAGTTAAAGAGTTGAGTGAATCTCTTCTTACAATAGGTTTTATTGGAGCAGTTTTAATTATATCGATGTTTGTTGTGATGAATTACTTTCATTCCACACAGAACAGACCAAAAAGACAATCTACCGGTAGTGTAAGTGGTGTTATGAATACCACTAGCGGAAAAGATCTTGAAAACATATTTATACAGGTAGGAAAAGTCAGGACGGATGAAAAATTCTCATATACCGCTCTTTCAGGAAAAGAGGGGAGGACATTTGAGACCTATACTGATATAAATGGAGAATTTGAAATAAATGGTATTCCTATTGGTAAGCATTGGCTTATAATAAAAAAGCGTGGTTATAAGACAATGCTAAGAATGGTTTCTGTTTATGAGGACAAGAATACCAAAGTCGATGATATTACACTTTCATGATCTTAAATGAAACAAAAAAGGAATTTTTAGTGTAATATATTATAAGTGGAGGGGCTATGGATAGATTTAGAATAAAAAACAGACTTGCGATGACTCTTATTGAGATAGTTATAGCTGTAGGTATCCTTGGTATTGCTATTGTTCCTATCGTTGGGATGATACAAAGATACTTAAGGCAGAGTGTCTCTATTGGTGGTAAGAGAGATTATATTGATAGGTCAAAGAATATAATGGAAAATCTTCTTGAAAATGTTAGTTTTCGTGAGATTCAAAGGTTTAATGATATACAAAACGCTGAGCTTGATGATAGGACCACTACTGTTATCGAAGATCTATCGGATATAAGAACTAGAAACCCTATAAATGCCGGAGCTGTTAGCGCTGAAGTCACTATTGATAACTATGATCCTGATGCTTTTGTGCCTCTTATTAAAGTCTATGATAATGATAAAAGAGATACTCCGGTAGATTCATATGTTGTAAAGGGCGGGAAGACGTTTTTTAGATATAAAGGTGTCAATTATTACTTTAAGTTAGAGATCACTAATATTCCTCTTTCAATGAGATATAAATCTTATTTTCCAAATCCTGGCGAGATAATTCAGGAAAGGATCTTTACGAGAGATAAGGATGGTAATATGCGAGATATGTTTAAAAAACTCGTGTTAAAAGTGGATTGGACAGATTATGGAATGAAACAAAAATATTCTCTTGTATCATACAAAGGTAATGTAGAAACAGCTTTTGATAACGAATAGGGGGGGCTTTTATGTTTTTGAAAAAGAAAGGAATCGCACTGGTAATAGTGCTTATGATAATATTTATTTCAACTGCTCTTCTCATGATGGTTTCTACAAAGTCAGATATTGATGCTGATAAACAGATCTTTAAAGGTGAAAAGATCAGAGCAGAGATGCTTGCAAAGGGAGCTATTCAGCATGCTATGCTTAAAATAAGGTATTTCCCGACAGAATTTTATGATGCTGCTTCACTTTATTACGGTGAAGGAAAGATCGCTGATAAAGAGATTAACTTTATTGATAAATCATATCTTGGTGAAGTCTTTATTGATGATAGTGATAATATCCGTTGTTCAGGTGAGTTCATCAGAGATCTAGGAGTTCTTCAAGGTGAAGAGGTGGAACAGGGATTTAATGCTGACGATGAAGAGTTTGCAGGTCAGGTAAAAGCAAAAGCTCCTTTTGGTGGAAGTTATTATGTGAAAAAGATCGAGCTATTATCTCATGATAATAGGACAAATCAGGATACTGTTAGAATCACAGTCTATGCTCAGGAAATATCAGGAAAGACAACCGCTGTGATAAAAAACGCTTTAAGAGGTACGGATAAAGAAAAACAGTTAAATGAAGGTCTTACATATACTGTGATTAAGGAGTTAAAATGGAGATAAGAAAAAAAGGTTTTACATTGACCGAGGTTACAATAGTAGTAGCTGTGCTTGGTGTTTTTACACTGGTACTTTTTAATCTACTTGCCATAATAAACAGATCTTCAAGTGTTGTTGAGTGGAGAACAGAAACAAATATGCAGCTTACTGAAGCTTTTAAAATACTTTCAAGAGATCTTGAACAGGCTAACTATCCAACAATAATAACTCAGGATGGAGTGTATAGGAATCCTATATCCCTGGGTGCTGGTGAATATAGACAGGGTGATCCATTACCGGAAAGCATACTTAGAGTGCACAAAGGAAGTGGTGAGGTCATAACTCTTCCAACTGGAGTGGATGAGATCACCGTTATGATGTGGCAGATAAATACTCCTGAAGTCAATATCGTGGGAAGAGGACATGCAGCAGAGACTACAGTATGTATTTTAAAACTATATAAAGAGTTTCAGAATAGATTAAATGTACTTACATATAAAGTGATTGCTCCAGCAAATTATGATTATCTTGTATATTCCAATTCGCGAAGAATAAAAAACAATACTGAGATACCAATTATAGAGAATGTAAAAAGTATCGAGGTATCATATGATAAAAAGTATAGTGATGAACAGATAAATGCTTTTAATGAGATAAAGACAAATCCTGGAAACTTCCTGCCAGAAGAAAATAAGGATTATTTTCATGAATGGATGAACCCAGGCGTGCTTGGAGTCAAAGTAATAGTTGAGCAATCCAGAAAAATGGGCGTCCTTATGAGGAAAAGAGAGTTCAGAGTAAATGGAGAATTCATTATAGATCCACTTAGTGTTATCATGGAAAGGGTAAATAATTTTTAATGGAAATAAACAAAAGGTATCTTGAAAGATTACTTGAAACCGCAATAGATGAGGATATAGCATTTTCAGGAGATATTACTTCTGAAAATATCTTTGAACGATCTCATATTTCAAAAGGTAGATTTATCTCAAAAGAAGAAGGAATATTCTGTGGAGAAGAAATACTAAGATACATATTTAAAAATAAAGTAAAAGATGGCGAGATAGAAATAAAAAAGAAAGATGGAGAATATCTTCAAAAAGGTGATATCATTGCCAAAGTCAAAGGTAATACAAAAGATATTCTTTTATTTGAAAGAACATGTTTAAATATTATTTGCCATATGTCTGGTATAGCCAACAAGACGATGAGATTAGTTAAAGCTTTGAATAGAGCTGATATAAGAGTGGTTGATACAAGGAAGACCCTTCAAGGATTAAGAGCATTACAAAAATATGCTGTTAAGATTGGAGGAGGATACAATCACAGAAGCGGATTGTATGATGCTGTTATGATAAAAGAAAATCATATTAAAGCTGCTGGATCAATAAAAGAAGCTGTATAGAAGGTTAGAAGGAACGTATCTCATGTGATAAAGATAGAAGTTGAGACAACTGATCTTAAGGAAGTTCATGAAGCGGTAGAAGCCGGAGCTGATATAATTATGCTTGATAATATGGAACATGAACAGATGAGTCAGGCCTGTATTATAATCAACAGAAGAGCATTGATTGAGATTAGTGGTAATATAAGTGATGATAATATAAAGGAAAGAGTAAAAGAACTTCCAGTGGATATTATATCAAGTGGAGCTTTGACACATTCTGTTAAGGTATTTGATATATCTTTTTTATTAGATTGATCATATAATAATATAAAAAAAAGACCGGAATATTTCCGGTCTTTTTTTTTTGTTTTTTTTTAAGATTTAGAAAGCGTATTTCAAAGATAACATTATCCTCATATCATCATAATCAACTGATGAAGTAGCTGTCTTGTATTCTGTATTGTGATAAGCAATACCTTTATCAAAACTTATAACTTCGTTTATCTTACTGCAATGTATTATTGAAGCAAATTCGTTTTTCATCCTGTCTCCTGCTGCAAGGTACTGATCATCGTTTTCCTGGGTACCAATAGCGAAACTTATCTTGGAGCTGTTATCAAGTGTCTTTATATAGTTAAACCAACCTCCTGTACATTCCACAGCATTAGAACCTTTTACATCGTATCCGATTCCACCGTAATAACCTGACATAGCTTCACCAGTGAATACTTCACATTTCATTTCTTTATCTGAAGATTTCTTGTGATAATCAAGTACAAATGCGTTTGAGTCGACTTTTACTCCTCTTACACCAGCAATATCTTCATATCTGTTCCCAAAATATCCGCCAATGCTAATACCTGAATTGAGTTTATAATTAAACTGAAAATCAGGAGAGTTTACTTCTGGATTCCATGTCTCTGAATTAGCATCTGCTGACCAAGGTCTTGCAAGTGCAAAAGTGAAGACTCCGCCGTTAGTCTCATTCTGAAATGCTACCATAGGTCGTCTATATCCAACGTTCACATAGAGATTGGCGGAACCATCTATACCGTATGGAGACATAGTAGCAAAGATATCTCCATGCTGACCAAATATAAAAGTCTTCTTATTGTCAATCACTTTTACATAAGCTTTCCTCATTCGAGGGTTAGCTTTAATCTGTGCACCACCACCATAAAAATCGGTTGCATAATAACCTTTTATTAAAACACCGTTGTTAAGTTCCTGTTTAGTGTTGAATCCGAGTCTAGTTTGATTAGCAGTCATATTGAATTCTTCAATATCACCTGCAGCGTTATTATCAACATAATATGTCTGATTACCATTTGTGTTTTGAGCACTATCAAAGGACATATCAAGTTTAATAAAACCAAAAAAGTCCATTTCAGGGGTTGTAGCAAATACCATTACAGATATTACTAGTAGTGTTATGATCGTTAATTTTTTCATATTTCCCTCCGGTTAAATTATAATTAATATCATATATAATAAAAAAAAAAACTTCAACGAAATTCAGGTATAAAAAAAAGCCGGATATTTATATCCGACTTTTTAGATTTTTAATAAAAGATCAAAGACATTCTATAAAATTTCGATTTTCTATTGTGATTATTTGTTTATTTAATGGGTTTATTAGTCTTACGCTGTAGTTTATTACAAGATTATCAATTATATCAGTTCCAGTTAAGGTGTGTACTTCTTCTTCTACTATATCAACATAATTGACTCTGATATTAAGAAGTTCCATTTTAGTCTTTTCTATTCTCTGATTAAAGAAAGACATTATAAGATCTACTATTTCTTTGTTTTTCCATTCAAATTCTACCTGATCTATAGAATTAGCACCTATTACAGATTTAAGATTATCAAATACCATTATTGAGTTTTCTCTTAGATTGATCTCAAAACCCCATCTGCTTTGACCAGCTTCAATAAGCTGACAAAGATCTTCTTTGTTTTCTGTTGTGTAGGCACTCTGATATTTCATGAACTCCCCAAGATTATGATAAACATCAAAGATGGATATCTTATTCATAGGTGCTGAGATAGTTGATACACAAAGAATTGTGATAATTAGTAAAAATAAAATATTTTTCATTTCCCCCTCCTTCTCTTATACTTTTATTTTCTTATAAAGAGGAATTTTTACTCCCCCATGATAAAAACATCGGCAAATAAAATCAAACTTATTAATATAATAAGAAAAGAACCGGTAACCTTTCGATAAGCGTGATACGTGGTGGGTAATGCGAAGGATCACGAAAGAACAGGAAAAATAACGATGTTTCGATAAGCATGATGAATAAAGAGGCGGTTAGATTTTCCCGAAATCCAAAATCCAGCTTTATATAAAAACCCGGATGCTATAGTACTTCTAATAAAATCTTCTGAAAGCCCACTTAGCCATCTTTTTGATGAGTGAAGAATTCATTCGATTCATTGCCCACTGCTCAGCAGCCCTTTTGATTAAGAATGACATTGTTGGGAAAGAATGTTGCAAAAACAAAAGGTTATACATCCTTATATTTTTCTGAATACAAAGAGCAATCTCGTTAATCATCTCACCGGAACCTTCTCCGATTATTCTTGCTCCGAATATCCTACCAAAAGTATTTGTGTAAATATCAACACTGCCAACAGGTATCTCTTCAGCAATTGCTGCTCCGTAATCAGCATATTTCATACTGATAACCTCATATTTGATCTTTTTTTCCTTAAGTTCATATTCACTCATACCTGCAAGAGAGACCGCTGGTTCGGTGAAAACGGTCCATGGTACTATGAATTTTCTAAAATCTTTTTTAAAAAGAGAGGGTGTCATACTGTTAATAAGAGCCATCATACCCTGATGCATGGCTGCATGAGACAATAGGAAATGACCGTTACAATCTCCAGGTGCATAAATGTTTTTAGCCGTTGTTCTTAGGAAAGGATCGACTATTATACCAGTTTTTTCATATTTCACCTGAGCATTATCGAGTTGAAGTTTATCAAAATCAAATTTGCGGCCAGCTGCTATAAGTATTCTTTCTCCCTCAAGTATCTCATTGTTATCAAGGTATAATCTTATAACGTTATTTTCTTTTTTTATCTCAGTAGCTTTTACAGAGTTTATAACTCTTATGCCTTCAGCAATCAGTTCATCTTCCATTATGTTTTTCGAGTTTTTATTTTTCCCGTATAGTAGATTAGGATCCATATGAGCTATAGTAATAGTTGTTCCCAACCTTGAAAACGCTTGTGCCATCTCACAACCTATTGCACCGCCACCAAGTATTATCATTGATTTTGGGAGTCTATCAATTGAAAAGATATTTTCATTTGTCAAAATATCAATATCTTCTATACCTTTAATAGGAGGTACAAAAGGAGCAGATCCGGTGCAAATGAATATCTTGTTTGCACTTATCGTCTTGTCTCCTACAATCAAGGTATGTCGATCTTTGAAAGTTGCATTTTCTCCTAAATATAGGTCTGTCTTATCAAACATGTTAAGCGTCTTTTTATCTCTAATAAAATCGATATGTTTTTGCATATCATCAAAGATTGTACAATTTTCCGGAGAAGATGAATCAGAGTTTAAAAATTTTGAAGAGGAATAAAATCTTTTTGAATAACGAAGCAATGCTTTACTTGGGATGCATCCGATGTTCATACATTCTCCACCGATCTTGTTTTTTTCAATAGCGGCTATTTTTAATCCCATCTCTGAACCCATGATCGACACCGCCATACCTGCCGGTCCCAGTCCTATAACTGCAGCATCGTAATCGTATCTCATGTAATCCTCCTAAGTAAAACTCAAAATAATATTATATAATGATATTATAATGTAAAAGAAAAATTAGGTCAAGACTAAAAAAGCAAGATAAGCAAACTTTGACATAAAACACTAATTTTGCTTTAATTAACGCATGAAAAGATTTTTTGTAATATACATTATTTTTATATTCATATTCATGGCAATAGCGGATTCTACCGTCCATGATATGTATCAGACTGCAGAAGAATATTATAAAGAGGGAATGATATAAAATTCCATTTCTCTACTTTAAAAAGTCATTCTTCAGGACCCTACCTTTATTAGTGCTTATTATCTTTTAGGTAAGATTTACAAAGAGATAAATGAGTACGATAAGGCTATGTCATATTTTGAAAAGTGTATTGAGTTAAGACAGGATCTTAGAAATCGCGAAAAATCACTTGAAGAGAGTGGAATACCAAAGGTCAAGGTAGAGATGAGTGATGTTCTTAAAAAGATTGGAGAAGCTGAAGAGATACTCAGTCAGGGTATAAGATTTGTAGAGGAAGGTGATTTTCTGTCTGCTGAGAACAGTTTTAAATATGCGATAGATCTAAACCCTAATGTTGCAGAATATTATTTTAGATTAGCGGATGTGTATCTTGATAGACAACTCGATGATATGGCTATAAGTACTTTAAAAAAAGGTCTGAGAATAGATACAAAAAATACTGACAGATATATACTACTTGCATCTTTATATTCAAAAAGCGGAGATGACAGGAAAGCTGTTCATCTTCTAAAGACAGCAGCTACTGATCATTTTAACGATAATCTTAAATTTAGAGATCTTATAAAGAGGTACTCTGCCAATATTATGGATAGAAGGGATTATACTGTAATAAGAAGAGATGGTAGAGAAGTTATAATAAATGCAGGGTTTAGAGATGGTATAAAAAGAGGTATGGAATTCAGGACTCATCTGACTGTTTATAGGGGAGGCACTCCTGTGAAAGATCTAAATACAGGTGAGATACTTGGACAGACTGAAAGAAAGGTCATAGGAGAGTTGCTAATAACTAAGGTCGAAGAAAAACTCACTTATGGTCAGATAACTATTGAAAAAGAAGATAAGATTAGGATAGGGGATTTTATTTCAATTGAGTAAGCAAACTGATCTTAATATAAAAAATAAAAAAGCGTTTCATGAATATATAATTCTCGATAGATATGAAGCTGGTATAGCCTTAAAAGGTCCTGAAATCAAATCTGTCAGGCAGCATAATGTTAATTTTAGAGACAGCCATGTCAGAATACAGGGAAATGATGTCTTTTTAATAAATCTTCATATAGCAAGGTATAAAAACTCGGGATATTCGCAGATAGACCCTTCAAGAAACAGAAGACTTCTTTTAAATAAACGAGAGATTAGAAAGCTAAGTATTAGAGTTATAGAAAGAGGCTTGACAATAGTTCCGTTAAGGTTGTATTTTAAGAATGGTCTTCTTAAAGTTGAGATAGGTCTTGCAAAAGGTAAGAAGATACATGATAAAAGAGAGACAATAAAAAAGAAGGAACTTGTTAGAGAATGGCAAAGAAAGCAATAATACTTATATATATATTTACCTTTATGATCTTTTCCTTCTCAATAAATAGTATATCAGTTCAGGTAAACGATATTACTTTTAAGGGAAATATTGACGGGGATATAGTATACCTTCCACTTACCGATGTATGTAAAGAATTCGATATAAAGTTTGGTTTTTTTCCTGACACAAATATCATAGCTATCAACTTTCAGAATAAGATGATGAGTACCGTCGTGGATCAGAAAGAACTTATAGTAAATAATGAGATAAGTGAACTTGAAAATCCACCAATTCTTATCAATTCCGAAGTCTATATGCCTATTGAGTTCTTCTCAAAATATCTGGAGTTGGATATATCATGGAAACCTGAAGAGATCTCAAAGAGTTCTGTTATAAGTGAACTTGTATTCAGGGAAAGTCCAGATGTTCTTGAAATATTTATTAAAGCCGATAAATCTTTTTCAAAGAACGAATATTTTGTGATACAGGATAAAAGAGATCTTATAATAAGTTTTCCTAATACTAAGATCGATTTAGAAGGTTTTGAATATCCTCATGATTATATTGAAGATGTAAATTATTTGAACGAAAAGCAGGAGACTGCTCAACTAACTATCAGATTTAAAAACAATCTTGACATTCAGTTGGGTCCTTCTGTAAAGCCAGCTGGGATGTATATTAGAGTAAATATATCTGATGTTCAGAAAACGCTTCCAGAAAATCGTGATGTATTGGATACTTCTGAGATCATTTCCTATAGAGAGCCAGGTTCTATTGAAGTATCTGCTTCAGAGATTCCCCTGATCTCAACGACTGAAGTTGCATCAGTGATCAGTTTAGACAGTCAGGAGACATATGAGGTAGAGGATTCATATATAGAAGAAGTTCCAGATATTGAACTTCAGCAATATACTTTTGTTGAGGAAACCTCTGAAAATATACTTGAGAATAAAGTCATCGTAATCGATCCTGGCCATGGTGGTTCGGATTATGGTATTACCAAATTCGGTATATATGAAAAAGATATCGTACTTTCGATAGGAAGAAAACTTTTTGATAAGTTGTCTGAAGGGGATGCGTCAGTATTTCTGACAAGAAAGGGAAACGAGAATCTTACAGATGAAAAAAGGTCATATGTGGCAAATAGTAATAGGGCACAATTGTTTTTATCCTTGCATCTTGCTTTTAGCAGAGATGAAAAGATATCAGGATTTTCAATCTATTATTCTCCACAGTCTGAAAATGATCTAAAAGATAAACAGGATTCGATGGAAGAACTAAAAAATATAAAAAGATATGATGATAGTATTAAATTTTAAAGACTCGTTAGCAGACACTTCGTGGACGATCTTGGTTTTATAGATAGAAATATATTGCAGGCACCTATATCTGTTTTAAGAGATGTAAACTGTCCTTCTATATTACTTGAACTAAATCATTTATCAAATATGGAAATAGCACAGCTTTTAAAGGAAGATGATATACAGGATAAAATAGCCGATACTTTATATAAGGCTATTGAATCATATTTCATGAGAAAGAGAGCAAGATGAAAGATAACTATGGGTTTATAAAACTTTTTTTTAAGATCTTATGGCTAGCGATTATTCTAGTAGCGGGTTATTTTCTATTTTTCTCGAATCCGATCAAAAAGTATGACTCACAGATCCCTGAAAGATTTATAAATTCATATGATAAAAAAGCTCCTGTTGAACTAATGAACATGACTTTTTATTACACAGATGGTATTAGTCTGATACCCGAAGATAGAAAAGTAGGTATATCAGATAACCCTGAGGTCCTAGCCGGTAATGTACTGACCGAATATATGAAAGGTTCAGAAGATACCGATCTTTATCTTCCGCTTCCGGAAAAGGCGGAGATCAGAAACTTTTTCTTTAAAGATGGAACATTATTTTTAGATTTTTCAAGGGAAATAAAAGTTAATTTTGATGGCGGAGTAGGTGCTGAGCTTTGCTGTCTTTATGGATTCGTAAATACACTTTCCGAGATAAACGCTATAAAGGAAGTAAGATTTCTTTTAAATGGAGAGGACCCTGAAGTACTTATATCACATATTTATACGGGTAATGCACTTAAAAGAGATGAAGATCTTATTCAGAAATTTTAAATTCCGATATTCCGACAACCCGACTTAAAAGCTTTTTCGTGATTTTCCCCGTTTCGCTTAACGTAATCAATTAATTTTTTTTTAATTGATTTATATGTTAAAATTAAAATCTAAATGAAAAAATCAAACAGGGAGGTAAAAAAATGTACAAAGAAAACCCTGCATTTAATATCAAGGACTGTGCTCTTGTTGCTATAGCTACAGGTAAGAAAGCACATAATCTTAGAGAATTAAAGGATATCATTTCAACTATAGACGAGGGAAGTGTCTATTATCATTTTTGGGGAATGCTTCTTAAACCAAGATTTTTAAATAGGGAATATAACAATGAGTTTGCTATGTGGGTTAAAAGATCATTACATGATTCAGTTCTTGCAGAACGACTGGCAGTAATAGATCCTACTGATTATGATACATTAGAGGAACTTAGAACTGAAGTTATTGATACAATAGAGGAAAGACTTGATGAGAATGAGTGGATAAACTTTGTTAAGCCTCATAGGAGATTTCATTTTATCCGTTCACATATTGTTGTGTTTGATACCCATACAACAATAGAAAGTCCTGAACAGCTTGTGGATATAATACCAAATATGTCAACTGGATCAATTTTTTATCATTTTATAGATGCAAGAGGAAGAGGTCATCAGAATGAGGATGATTTCAGACAGTGGCTTTCAGGTTTTGGAGAGGATCTAAAACCGCTTTGTGATAAGATAGCCGGACTAGATCCTTATTTTGTCTCTCCTCATACATTAAGAGATCAACTGGATGAGATCTTTACCGAATTTTTCAGAGGGGAGGTCAAATAATGAAAAAATTAAATCTATATAGAGATATTGTTGGAGAGGATATAATCAATCAGCTAAAACAACTTGCTGAACCTCTCAAAGGAATAAAAGTCGTACATGTCAACTCAACAAAATTAGGCGGAGGTGTTGCTGAGATCCTTCATAAACTCCTTCCACTTAAAGAAGAGCTTGGGATAAAAGCTTCATGGGAAGTTGTTACAGGTGAATCCGAGTTTTATAATTGTACAAAGAATTTTCATAATGGTCTTCAGGGAAATGCCGTTCCGGTCGATCAGAGACTCTTAAGAATATATGAACAGACAAACGCAGAAAACGCTGACAGATTAAGAGAAAAATTAGCAGATGCTGATATTGTCTTTATACATGACCCGCAGCCTGCTATGCTTCTTCATTATATTCCTGAAAGAAAAGGAAAATGGTTATGGAGATGTCATATTGATGCAAGCAGACCTTTTAGACCGATTTGGAAATATCTTAGATCAAAAGTAGAGGGGTATGATGCAAGTATTTTCTCACTTGCAGATTTTGCTCAGCATCTTCCAAATACACAGTATCTTATACTTCCAAGTATAGATCCTCTTAGTGAAAAGAACATAGAGCTTGAAGAAAAAGAAATAGATTCTATATGTGAAAAGTATAATATAGATCGTGAAAGACCAATGATGTCACAGATATCAAGGTTTGATCGTTTTAAAGATCCAATCGGTGTTATAAAAGCATTTAAGCTGGCAAAAAAATTCACACCAGGACTTCAACTGGTACTGGCAGGTGGTGGAGCTACTGACGATCCTGAAGGTGAAGCAGTACTGAACGAGGTAAGAGCTGCTGCAGATGGTGATCCGGATGTAAACATTCTTCTATTGCCACCTGATGCTCATAGGATAATAAATGCGATTCAAAGAGCTTCTGATATTGTCCTCCAAAAATCTGTAAAAGAAGGGTTTGGACTTACAGTTACAGAAGGAATGTGGAAGGGTAAACCTCTTATTGGTGGTGATACAGGTGGAATTAGACTACAAGTAATAAATCATCATACTGGATTTCTAGTAAATTCTCCTGAAGGAGCAGCACTTAGAATAAGATATCTTTTCAATCATCGTGATAAGATGATTGAAATTGGAAATAATGCAAGAGAATTTGTTAGAGAGAATTTTCTTATTACAAGACATCTTAGAGAGTATCTTACTCTTATGCTTGCAATGTTACATTATCAGGATAAGGGTAGAATAGAGCTTAGTTGATGTTCTTTTTTTGTGATGAAGAACAAATAAAAAATAATATACTTAGATCAAAAGAAAAGCAGAAGGTGTATTTCTTTGATTATGATGGTACTTTATCACCGTTTGTCAAAGAAAGGCATAAAGCTTTTATGTATAAAGAGCTTATACCTTTTCTAAATAAACTTATTAGAAAAAATCAGGGGAAGGTATTCATCATAACAGGAAGAAGTATCGATTCAATATTACCACTACTTGATGATATTTATCCTATCCCTGAAATATGGGGAAGCCACGGTAACGAAAGGTATATTGATGGCAAATTGGAAAGATTGACTACTTCAAATGAAGATGTCCTTAAAAAATTATACAGTTTTATTATGGAAAAAGGGCTTGAGAATCATTGTGAGAGGAAAGTCATATCTGTAACTCTTCATAAAAGAGGGCTTACTAAATCAGATATTCAATATATCGATTCTGTTAAAGATATTATCAAAAGAAGATTTCCAGAAATTGATGTAAATAATTTTGATGGAGGATATGAATTTCTTATTGATAATAAAAATAAAGGCGATGCGGTTAGGGAAATATTGGATAGTTTTAAAGAAGACGTATTTCCTGTTTATTTTGGAGATGACCTTACAGATGAAGATGCTTTTAAAGAGATCAGAGATAAGGGACTGGGTGTTCTTGTAAGAAAAGATAAAAGAGAAACTAATGCTCATGTGTGGGTTACCCCCCCCCATGGTATAGTTGAGATGTTTAAGGAGGTCTTATGTCCGAAGGAAGACTTATAATAGCTTCTAACAGATTACCTATAGTCATTAAAAAAGAAAATGAAAAAGATTTTTCAATGACTCCTGGAAAATGAGGACTTGTTACAGCAATGGCTCCTGTCTTAAGAGACAGAGGTGGCATCTGGCTCGGATGGCCTGGAATAACTGATGAGGATAATATTAGTGATAAAAAGTTAAAAGAACTTATGGAAAAAGGTATAAAGGATAGTGGTTATGATCTGGAACCCATAATCTTTTCTCATGAAGAAGCTGAAAAATATTATGAAGGTTTTTCAAATGAGATAATTTGGCCATTATTTCATGATCTTCCATCTCTTTGTAATTTCAAAGAGGAATACTGGAATATATATAAGGATGTAAACGAAAGATTTGCCAGTAAATTGACTGAAAAAGCTAAACCCGAGGATTTTATATGGGTACATGATTATCATCTGATAAATGTTGCGACAAGATTAAGAAAAAGATCGCTGACAAATAAGATAGGATTTTTTCTGCATATTCCTTTTCCTCCGCTTGATGTCTTTTTAAAATTACCTTGGAGAAGGGAGATACTTCAGAGCCTTTTAGATTATGACCTGATAGGATTTCAGACACAAAGAGATAAAAGAAACTTTCTTCAATGTGTTCGTAGAGTGCTTAGATTTAGAGTTCAGGCAAGAGGAACAAAAAACATGGTCTATATAAAAAATCATAACAGAAAGGTCAGTGTAGCAGCTTTCCCTATTAGTATAGATTATGATAGTTTTGCAGAAGGTGCAGAGTCTGAAAACGTAGCAAAAAGAGCATGGTTTCTGCATGAAAACCTTCCAAATAGAACTCTGATTCTCGGGATAGATAGATTGGATTATACTAAAGGGATACCTTTTAAATTAAAAGCTTTTAAAAGAGCACTTGAAAAATATCCTGAACTACATAAAAATATTTCACTGGTTCAGATACTGGTACCTTCAAGAGTGCATATACCTAAATATAGGGAATTAAAGGAGAATATCGAAAAGCTTGTTGGAGAGATAAACGGAAAATTCACTGAACTTGGTTGGGTACCTGTATATTATATATTTAGATCGATGACAAGAGAAGAACTTTTAGCTTATTACCGGACTTCAGAGATAGCTTTTGTAACTCCGCTAAAAGATGGAATGAATCTGGTGGTAAAGGAGTTTTGTGCAAGTAATATTGAGGAGACTGGAGTTGTCATACTTTCCGAGTTTGCTGGTGCTGCTGCACAACTCGGTGAAGATTCTATCCTAGTTAATCCGTATGATGTAGAAAGAACAGCCGATGCTATATACAATGCTTTTACCAGTGATTATACATATAGAAAAAGAAGGATGAGAAAATTAAGACGATCTATTAAAAAATATGATATCTTCTGGTGGGTAAATGAATTTTTGGAATATGGAAAAGAAGAATAGGACGTTAAGACGCATAAACGCTAAGAACGCAATGAACGCAAAAGAGGATGTCTTAATTGACATCCCCTTTTTTTATCTTATGGAGTTGAGATATTAAAAATCAAATTTCTTTGTAGTAGAGAACCTGTGAATATCACCAAGTTCCTGCTCAGCAAATGCATATTCAAATGACCATTCGCCGCGTACAAAAGACATACCAGCTGAAAGATCACCGTCGTGTGAACCTAATCTAAATGCGAATATATCGTTAAACCATTTTTCTACACCTAGATAAAGTTCTGCATCCATGTTTTCTACTTTGTTGTAATCCATTGCTACAAGCCAAGTTGGCTCAGGTACATAAGCTACACCAAGTGTTGTATCTACAGGTACTTTATCCTTTCTTCCACTTGGAGTGTCCCATTTCAGTTCGTTCATAAGGTTTCTGACTGAAAATCCGAATGATACTTTTGATGAGTAATCATATAAAAGACCGAGATCAAGTCCAATACTATTTGCATCAGCATTGTATAGACTCTGAGTCATATATTTCATGTTTGCACCAAAATATAATCTATCAAAAGCCTTTGAGTATGAGAAGTAATAAGCGTTCTCACTATCATCAAAGTTTGAAAAGATCTTTACCGGATCAGCTGCTGGATTATATCCAACATTAACATCAGTATAAACCGCAGTTGTTGTCGGATCAGCCTGATAAACAGCTTCTACCTGTTCTCTAGACCAGCTTGTTGAATATCCTACAGGAACCGCAGGTGCACTTCCATCTGCCCATGTTCCTGTTGATGTGACTGGTATCGCTTTAGCAGTACCGGTAGCTGTATCATAATAATAGATAGGTGTGCCGTATATCTGGTCAGAAGCTAATGCTCCACCTCCGTTAAATCTCCATACTCTGGTCTCAGGTATGTTATCTACACCAAATCTTACCATTGCAAAACCATAAGCTTCATTCTTTGTCTCATTCTTTTTTACATAGTTTATGAAATCAAAGTTTCTATCCATCTTAAGTCTTGCATGCATGAACGAGGCCTGATTCTTTTTGAGTTTGGCAAGGCCAGCTGGATTCCAATAGGAAGCAGTCGCATCATCGGATACGGCTACAATTGCTCCACCCATACCAAGAGCTCTTGCACCTACTCCCATTCTAAGGTATGCACCTGCCTGACCGGAACCTTCTCCGGCAGCGAATGCGAATACGCAAAGTGTCAGGAGTCCTAGCACTATACCTAGTTTTTTCATATTACACCTCGCTTTTTCTTTTATCAATAAACATATTATACATCATTTCTCTTATGTTATAAACTACTGCTTACTTGCTGTTACACCAAAGTTAGCTATATTATTAGCACCTTTTACAATAGTCACCTCTAGTTCTGCAGGAGCAAGCTGAGCTGCTACTGAAGCACCACCTGATGCAGTATAACCCGTAGCTGCACCGTTTATCTTTCTTTTTCCGATTGGTACATCATTGATTATAGCTGTTCCTGAAGTGTTTGCATAGTTTATTGAGATAGTCGCGTTATCTGAACTACCTGTTGCATAACCTACAAAGTCAACCCTATCATTAGTGTTCCAAGCTACTGTTGCAGAACCCCATGATACACCAACGTTTACAGTTACATCACCTTTTTTAAGAGTGATCTCAAAAGGTGTCGCAAGTGAATAAGATTTGTTTGTAGTCTTCAAGGTAGCATTAAATGTCTGTGTAGGAGCATTTCCATCTATGAATGCTGAGAAAATGTCCATTCTACTGTATGCTACTCCATTATCACTAATTGGTAGATTATCAAATGTAACAAGTCCACCATCTTCTACTTTCTTTGTAAGATATGGAGCACCATCTCTATAAAGGGTAGCAAATATTGGGGTATCAGTGAAATCTATAGCTATACCTTCAGCAGACTGTACGAGAGCAGTTATAGTTCCTCCATCTTCCATCTGTGGTTCAAGAGAATCTTTTTCAAGATATATATCTTTTCTTACAGTATCACCAGGAACAAGGAAGATCTCTGAGTTAGATCCATTTCCAGTTACTTCGGCTGATGAACCAGTAGTCTCAAGTGGTTTATAAATATTTGGATAATCGTTAGCAGGATAACATGAGATCTTATAACCCTGTGGCTCGATTGGTACTGAGGATATAAAATAATATCCATTTGTATCGGTTACCGCACTGAATGCTACAGAACTATCTGAGTTCTGAATAACAACAGTAGAATTTGCTAGAGGTGTTGATGCTCCACCGCCATTAGGGTCGATTCCTCTAACATATCCTGATATGCTTCCAGTTGCAGGATTTGGATTATTTTTCATAAATAATTTAACAAAATAATCCTGTCCATCTTCAACTGTGATTCTTTTGTAAGCTCTGTCAGCAACCGCATCAGCTCTTCTTGGAGCTCCACCAGTAGCCTGTTCCTGTGTAGTCATAGCTTCATTAATATAACCTGATGCTTCTGAATATACATCATAAACTACATTTGGTGGAAGATCTTCAAATACATAAGTATTTCCGTTTCCATTAGGTGTTGAAAATTGTCTGTGAAGAGAAGCACTTGAGTTTCCACCTTCACTTGATGATTCAATACCTACAAGAGCATTAGTTATAATGCTTTCTGACTGATCTACCATTTCTACTACCTGTACTCTTACTGACCCACTAGTTACTCCAGCGGATCCACATCCAGCTAGCAGGAAGGTAACCATAAGCATGGCTGTAAGAAGTGCCAGCTTTTTAATCAGTTTTCTCCTGTTCATATCTCTCCTCCTTCTTTTAAAAAAGATAAAGCTTTTGTATATTTCATTTATCGGCTTAAAAGTAATAATCACTTATAGCCAAATGAAACTTTTTATATTGCATGTATATAATCTTTCGGAAGAATAGTCCTTTGTTATAAGAAAAAGAGTTTATACCGGTCACTACTTTTAGAAAAATATTGAATATAAAAAGAATAATCTGGTCATTATTTGTTATAATAATCAAACAAGTTATTATACTTGTCTTGTTTGCATAGTAAAAAATAACTTGGTTAAATGTATTTTAAGTAATAACTGGTTGCAATGTATCTATGACTTTTTTTATTACAAACAATAAAAATTAAGGATTTTAAAAGCAAATGATAGCATATGGAGTTGATGAAGTACTGGAAAATCGAAAACATCTAATTAAGGGTGTTCCGATCATTTTAATAACCCATTACTATATAAAGGATTCAAATAAGGAGTCTGTTGCTGAGTTGTTTTATCAGGATCCGGAGATTAATCTTTCAAAGATAGTTTGTCCTAAATTTGGCTTTTTTCTTGATTCTAATACGACTGAAGATTTTGAAGGAATACCAGTTGAGTTTTTTAATATAGAGGATTTTAAAAAATCTCTTAAAAATATCCGCACAGTTGTATTTGATCTTCAGGATACAGGAGTTAAGAACTCTCCTATACTTATCATGCTATTTGATATAATGAAAATATTAAATGATGTTGATGTAAACTTTTTGGTCCTTGATAGACCCAATCCTTTAAACAGTATTTCCTATGCAGGTATTATAGGACCTCTTGACGAGAAAAGACTGCCTCTCAGACATGGTATGACTATTGGTGAACTTGCGAGTTATTTTAAATCACAGTTCTTTATAAGTACAAGGTTAAACGTAATTAAGATGATAAATTACGATAGGGAAGAGACTATATACGATATAGAAGCTGGCGATAATCCATATTTGCCCGGTATAAGAAACAGAGATAGTCTTTGCCTATATTCTTTTTTACATCTTTTCACTTCAATGAATATCTCTGTAGGGCTTTGAAGTGATGTTGAATTTCTTGTGTTTGGTGCTCCATGGATCGATCCTGATATAGTATTTGATCAGATCATAATGATGGGTTTTGATGGATTTTCTATGGAGACCTGTTCATTTACTCCAAGAGTCGGAATCTATTCTTCCACTGAATGTCACGGTATAAGGTTTAGGATAAATGATCTTTCTATGTTTGATCCTATAGAACTCTTCTTAAATATAACAGAGATCTTATACTCATCATTTGGTGAGATAGAATTTCTTATGGATGAAGATGGGATTTATTTAATTGATTCTTTTTTTTCTGATGAGAGGATCAGAATAACAATAGAGAGATATATTCCAGCAACAAATGCTTATTATAAAGCGATGTCTACAATGGAGAGTTTTATTCCGGCAAGGCAAGAGGTACTTTTATATTCATGAATATAAATTCTTTTTTTGAAGAAAAACTCATATATCCATTATTTGATAATAAAAAAGAAGTTCTTTTTCAGGCTTTTTTTTATATTGATCATTATAATGCAAGACTCTTTGATATTACTCCAGCAAGACTCTCAGGGCCAGGAGAAATAAAATCCTGTATAACTGAGATCAAAAAAAGAAGACCGGATTCAATTGTTTTTCTAAGACACGGTACGGGTGGGCAGGAGACTATTAAGAAAAACATTGACATGACTCCTTCAAACAGAGCTTTAGGTCTAATTGATGAAAAAAAATCTGCTTTTGACAGCGGACTTATTATTGCAAAAGAACTAAAAAGTATTGGAATTGATATAATAATAAGTGATTTTCTTGGGATTAACATCAACAAGGAAAATCCAATAATAGGTGTTAGATCATTTTCAGATGATCCAAATAAGGTGTCGGAATTTGCGAAAGAATATAAAAAAGGCATAGAAAAAGGTGGATTAAAACTGGTAGCATGTGGATTTCCTGGAAAAGGCGCTCTTTCATATTATCATAAGGATAAGATCACGACTTATAAAAGAGATCTTGATTCTATGTATATGGATGAACTGATTCCTTATGTGAATATAATTAAAGAACACATGGAAATGATAGAACTATCAGATCTATATTATTTTCTTGAGAGTAACACTGTACATGAACCAGCTACTCTATCATCATCTGTAATAGATTATTTAAGAAAACCACTTTCATATAGTGGAAAGATAATATCATTTCCTATATATAATGAAAATTTTTCTTCCTACGAAGGTCTGAATCTTTTAAGAAGATGTATTGAAGCTGGTTGTGATATTGTATATCTTCCTGGTAATCTGAAAAAGAATATAGAGATATTGGATAATATTAAAGTCTTATTCTCTACAGGAAGATTTCAATTTCAGGTAGACTTTAATAAATTAAAAACTGATTCAACAACAAATGAAGAGTCTTTATATTATATTAAGAAAAAAAACTCTCATCTGCTTGAGAAGATCGAGGATAGCATAGCTTTAAGATTGGAGAGCAAAGATTTTGAAACTCTTTCTGATGTAATAGAACCATTTGTTGTTGTTCCAAAACAAAGTGATGATAAAGAAGAAAAAGAGAATTACTTTTTTAAAAGTATAAAATATTACAAAAGAAAATCAAAGATGATCGAGTACTCATATAAGAACAGTGAAGAGTGGTTTGAAAAAACAATTAAAAAGCTAAAAGACAAAGAAGTAATAATAATATCTGAAGGAGTATATTCAAATAAACATCTACAGGATCTGTTTTTAAAAATAATAAAGAACGCTTCTTCCGCCCATGTTATTGGAGTAAGTGTTGAATACGAGGAAGATATTTTTTCTGAGGATACCCCTTATTTTTGTATAGGTACTTCACTTGAATCTACTTTTAAAAGAGTGGTTAAAGAGATATTTAAAAACCGTTATTGATTAATAAATTAATCAGGTTATTGTTCATAAAAAACAGTAAACTGTGAATAGTGAATGGTGATTAGTGAATGGAAAAACATGGATTTTGGGATGAAGCTGGATTTTGGCTTTTGGGAAGTTCAAGTCCGACCATAACCCTTAATTCCTAAATCCTAACAGCTGCTTTTAAGGAGTTTTTATGAATAAGAAGAACTTAATATATGTATTAATTATTTTATCTATAGTAATAGTATTAGCAGGTGAAGCTAATACAGAAAAGGATACTCTTGATTATTTTCAAAGAAGAGGATTCGTAAAGACCTCTTATATCTTGTTACAGAACGAGACTATTAGACCAATCGAAAAAGCTCAGATAATAAGCGAGATATGTACTAGATTGTTTTTTTATGATCAGCAGACTGATATAGATGCTGTTAGATTGTATAGTCTATACAAGATGGTTCAAAAATATCGTCTTGAGATAACTACAGTTGATCTTATAGATGTAGACGGTGCCATTAAAAAGTTAAAACATATAATTGATAATTCGGGAAGTCTTAACCAGGGATATAAGTTTGATAATAAAAAGGGTGTATCAGCTTATGAACTTGAAAAAAGAGTATTAAATAAAGATATTAAAGAGAAAAAGCCGTTATTGAAAAAATATACTCCTTACGAAGCCTGGTACTATGATTTGAAAGGTATATCTTATTTTCAGGCTAACATGACACTTTATAGACCTTCCACCGATCTTTCATATGTTGCCGACGATGAACTTATGTTTTCAGCAGCTTTTGGATATTACATAAAAATAGATACTGCTTTTGAACTAAGAAGGTTTTATTATAGTTATTATGAAAGAAGGAATTATTTTGGAAATACCGTAAGTAGATATGGTACAAGGGTAGAACCATTATCCTTTACTCTAAAAAAGGATTATTTTCAGGGGAAGGTTCATAAACTTTATTTCGGTTATGGTCTTACAAGAATGAAAACAGAGCATATAGCAGAATCAAATCGAAGAGAAAAAGTAGAAGATTCATATATTTGTCCACATATCCTCTGGGGAACTGATGTATATTCAAGAAAAAAATATGCTCTAAACTTTGAGATGTTATACTTTATAAATGCTAATGGAAGTATGAACGTAAGAGGTATAGATTATAATATAAAGACAGATGATGTACTTATGTTCTTTGGTATGAAGTTCTATTTCTCAGATAAATAAAAAAACAGGGGTTAGGGATTAGGATTTAGTGATTAGTTTAAATCACACTTTACCCATTACGCTTCACGCTTATTTCTTTATAGGGACTTTGATATCAAACACCGATATCTCTGGTCTTGAAAGTACTCTGATAGGAGGACCCCATGTTCCGGTTCCTGCTGATATATAAAAATGAAAATCTTTTTCCAGATCATACATTCCTTTCAGAAAACCATATCTTTTAAAAACGAAGAAACCAAAAGGAAAGACCTGACCTCCATGAGAATGACCACTAAGTTGAAGATGTGGTTTCTTTTTATATTTGTATGGGACAGGTTGATGTTTTAAAAGCACGAGCATCTTTTCTTTTTTATCATATTTTTGAAAGATATCAGGATAGTTTGAGGTTGATCGTTCATAACGACCTGTTACTGCAGGATCATCAACCCCCCCGATTATCAGGTTTTTATAAGCTTCAACAGTTCTCTGTTGTATTATCTTAAACCCGCCGTCTTTTATTATCTGTATATTTCGATCAAGGCCAGAGTAAACCTCGTGATTTCCAAGTACTGCATATTTTCCTATCTTTGCATCAAAGTCCTTAAATATAGATGAGATCTCTTTGTCACCACCGGTAAGCCCGTCTAAAAGATCTCCTGTTGAGACAACTATATCAGGATCTGTAGTGTTTGAAAGATCTTTGATCTTTGTTAAAAAAGCCTTGTTTCTTAACATGTCAATATGTACATCTGAAATCTGGGTGATCCTGATATTTTTTGTCTGGACATCTGGAAAATCATTGATCTCAAACCTGTTTATTTGAATAAGGTCTTTTTCAACACTTCCATAAAGTACAAAAAGAGAAAGCAATGTAAGAGAAATATAAAAATTCCTGTCTGCAGAATATAGGTGGATCAATTTTGTAATACCAATCGTCAATAGATGAAAAAATGGAAATAAGAAAGAGTAAACCATTAAAAAATATCCAGTTATATGAAAAAAAAGTGAAAGACTTGATATTCCCTTGCTAAGAAATATTCTTTGAAAAAGTGGAAAATACATCGCTATAAACAAAAATGTTCCCAATATCCACAATGATCTTGTATTAAGAGAAAAAGCTTTTTTTATAGCTAAGAAAAGATATGTCTGAAACAAAGCATATATAGTTGAGTAAAAAAGCAAAAAGTATATCATCTAAATGTCTGTCTCCTTATACTTGAATTGGATGACGCACTCTAATCATACTATTCAATTCTTTTTTTAACAAGTATAGATAACTTTTTCAGGCTTATTGTTGATACTAAATTTTTTAAAAATATGAGTTTTGATATATAATAAAAAAAAATAATTACAGGAGAAGTATTATGGGAGTTGGCAAATCTGTTATCAGAGTTGATTCAGTTGAAAAAGTCACGGGAAGATCTAAATATGTTGAAGATATCTATATGTCTGGTATGCTTCATGCCTATGTATTCAGATCCCCAGTATCTCATGGCGTTATAAAGAGACTTGATGTTGAAAAAGCAAAAGAGTGTGAAGGTATACATGGAATATTCACCTGGAAAGATGTTCCGGGAAAGAATATTATACATGTCATATACGATGATCAGATCTTTCTTGCAAAGGATAGAGTTTTGTATCAGGGGCAGCCAATAGCTGTAATAGCGGCGAAGACCCCTGAGAAAGCTCGAGAAGCAGCTAAGCTTATAGAAATTGAGATTGAAAAACAAACACCTCTTGTTGATTTCGAACAATCAAAAGGTTCCGACATAAAGATCTATGGTGATGATAATGTCTTCTGTTCATTTAAAGTAAAACGTGGAGATATAAAGGAAGCGATTAAAAACGAGGATCTGATAAAGGTCGAGGACACATATTATACGCAGCATCAGGAACATGCTTATCTCGAACCGCAGGGTGCTATAGTATATTGGGAAAATGATACCCTTACTATTAGAGGTTCGATGCAGGCTCCATTTTATGTGCAGCAGGCTCTTACAGAAGTGTTGAATATGAAAAAGTCTCGAATCAGGGTGATACAACAAACAACTGGTGGAGCTTTTGGTGGAAAAGAGGATGTTCCAAATATCGTATGTGCACAGGCTGCAATATGTGCTTATCATCTTAAAGTACCGGTTAGAATGGTATATGAAAGAGATGAGGATATGATGACTATGTCCAAGAGACATCCTGGTAGAACAAAGATCTCACTATACTGTGATAAAAACGGATTCTTCAAAGCTATTAAAGGAGAATATCTGGAAAACGCCGGAGCTTTTTCTACTTTGACTCCTGCTGTGCTTTATAGAGGAACGGTTCATCTTACAGGACCATATAATATAGATAATGTTGATGTTATTGGTGAAGCTGTAGCTACTAATACTGTCCCAAACGGAGCTTATAGAGGTTTTGGATCTCCACAGGTCATATTTGCTATGGAATCTATAATAGATACAATGGCGAAAAAGCTTAATATGGACCCGGTGAGACTAAGAGAGATAAACCTTCTTAAACCAGGTGAAAAGACCTGTACAGGACAGATAGTAGATGATTCTATGGGTATGCAGGAAGTCTTCAAAAAATGTGTTAAAGAGTCAGATTATTTTAAAAGAAAAGAAGAGATAGAGAAATATAATGAAGAAAACGAGTTTTATAAAAGAGGTCTTGGTGTGTCTACATTATATTATGGTGTAGGACTTGGAGCTGCCGGAAAACATATGTCCCGTTGTGCAGCAGTAGTCAAGATAGATGGAGATGGTTCTATGACGGTCTCCGTTGGTATAACAGAGATGGGACAGGGACTAAGGACAGTAGCTGCTCAGATGACAGCGGAAGCATTTGGAGTTGATGAAGATCTTGTCGTAGTATCAGAGATAGACACCTCAAGAATAATGGATACTGGACCTACGGTAGCATCAAGAGGAACAATTACCGCAGGTTGGGGAATAGTACAGGCAACAGGTAGGATAAAGAAGAGGATTCATAAGTTTCTTGAGAAAAAATATAAAGAAAGATTTGAAGATGTGCATTATAGAGATGGAAAAGTCTACTTTGGTAAAAATGAGATGGATTTTCATGAACTAATAGATTTGTGTACATCTGAAAAGGTCAGATTGCATGAGACGGCTCTTGATATGCCGCCAGAATGCACTTTTGATGATAACGGACAGGGAGAGGCTTATTTTGTTTACGCATGGGCTATGAACGTGGTAGAGACAAAAGTCAATCTTTTGACAGGCGAGGTAGACATAATCAAAGCTCATTGCTGCCATGATGTTGGTAAGGCAGTTAATCCTAGAGAAGTAAAAGGTCAGATAATGGGAGGTTCTCTTCAGGGTCTAGGATATGGACTCATGGAAAACATGCAATTATCATCATCTGGTTCCCTGCTTACAAGAAACTTCTCTACTTATACTATTCCGACCTCATGTGATTATCCTGAGTTTATTCCTCTGATCGTCGAATCAGAGTATTCAAAGGGGCCTTATGGTGCAAAAGGTTTTGCAGAGCAACCACTTATGGGTATGGCGCCTGCACTTACAAATTCGATTCGAGACGCATGTGATATTCATCTTAAGAATATACCTGCCACACCTGAAAGAGTTTATAAGCTTCTTATGGAGGAAAAATGAAAATAGAATTCAGACTTAATGGAAAAGATGTGAGTTGTGATGTTCCGGAAAATTATACGCTTCTTAGGATGATAAGAGAGGTTTTTGGTCTTACAGGTACTAAAAAGGGTTGTGATCAGGGAGAATGTGGAGCTTGTACAGTGCTTATGGATAAAAAAGCTGTTACTTCATGTACAGTTCTAGCTCCTGTTGTTAATGGAAAGGATATTATAACTATAGAAGGTATTGAAAAAGATGGAAAGATGCATATCATTCAGGAGAAGATGGTAGAAGCCGGTGCTGTACAATGTGGATTCTGTACGCCGGGAATGGTGATGTCAGCATATGCTCTTTTTATTCAGGATAAGCATTTCACAAGAGAAGATATTAAAAAAGCAATTGCAGGAAATCTATGTAGATGTACTGGTTATGAGTTTATAATAGACGGTATTGAAAAAGCTCTTGAAAGTAGAGGAAAATAGATGCATAAGAAGATAAACGAACTTATGGAAAAAAAGATACCTTTTTCCTTATGTACAGTTGTATGGACAGAAGGTTCTACTCCGTCAAGAGTCGGTATGAAGATGATAGTTAAAGATGAGGATGATATCGAAGGTACTATTGGTGGTGGTAGTATAGAAAAAAATGTAATAAAAAAAGCCGTTGAATATCTTAAAGAAGGAAAAAAAGGCAAAGAACGATTTACTCTTTCTGATATCGATATGAAATGTGGTGGAGATGTTGAGGTCTTTATTGAGAGTTTTGTATCTCTCCCAAGAATAGTAATAGCTGGTGCCGGCCATATTGGTAGAGAACTTTTGAATATACTAAGATCAAATGAGCAGTTTATTGTAAAAGCTTTTGATAACAGAAAGGAAAACGCTAAGCAGCTTTCTACGGAATTTGATGTAGATTACCTTGAGGATTTCAATGGTCTTGAAAATTGTCTTAAAAAAGATGATTATCTTGTCGTACTTACTCATGGACATGAGTTTGATTATAAAGTAGTAAAAGCTGGTTGTGATTTTAAGTATCTTAAATATTTAGGATGTATTGGGAGCAGACACAAAGTAAAAGATATGCTAAATCGTCTGATAAAAGAAGGTATTGATAAAAATCTTGTTGATAATGTCAACACACCAATAGGGCTCAAAATTGGTGGAGATTCCCCTTTTGAGATAGCGATTTCAATATTGGCGGAGATAATATCTATAAAAAATTCGGAGGAAACAGGATGCTCAATGAAAATCTGATCTTTAAAAAAGCAAATGATATGAGTGATATATTCACATATTTAAAGGAAGGTCATCTGCCATTTTCAGGTGGCACTGATGTTCTGATAAAATTAAAAGAAGGCTTTTTAAAGAACAATAAAGTCGTATATATAGGTGATGTACCTCAGCTAAGAGGGATAAGTATAGTAAATGATAAAGTGGTTATTGGAAGTGCTGAAAAGATAACCAACATAATTGAGTTCTTCGAGGAAAAGAATATATTCCCAGCCTTAAAAAATGCTCTGCTTACTATTGGATCTGTTCAGATAAGGAATCAGGCAACTTTAGGTGGTAATCTCGGAAACTGTTCTCCTGTAGCAGATTCTATACCAATGTTGATGTGTCTAGACGCCGTTGTCAATCTCGTGTCTTCAGAAAATAAAAGAAAACTCCCTTTGGTGGATTTTCCAAAAGGTGTATGTCAGAATGCTCTTTTAACAGGTGAGATAATCCATTCTATCGAGATACCTTTAAGTGAATCTAAAAATATTCAATTCTATAGGAAATTTGGACAGAGAAAAGAGGTAGCAATTCAAAAATGTTCAGTTGGTGCATATATTGAGATAGAAAAAGATATTGTGAAAGATGCAAGAATAGCTATTGGAGCTGTATATACAAGGGCTTTAAGGGTGGACGATGCTGAAAGTTATCTTAATGGAAAATCTTTAAGTGAGGATGTAATAAAGGAAGCTGCAACGCTTATAAGCGCGGCTTCCAAACCAATAACTGATATAAGATCAGATGAGGAATACAGAAAGGTTATGGTTGGTAATGGTTTTTATGAGGAGATGTTAAAAGCTGTGAAAAGTGAGAAGTGAAAAGTGAATAGGGAGCAAATATGAAAAAATATGATGCTATAATCATTGGCGCTGGTCCTGCAGGTCTTTTTGCAGCTTATGAGCTGAGAGACAAAAAAGTACTTGTAATCGATGAAGGTAAATCCCCCCAAAAAAGAAACTGTCCTGTCAAACTGGATAAGGAATGTATTAATTGTAATCCTTGCGATATAATGTCTGGTGTTGGTGGCGCTGGTCTTTTTTCTGATGGAAAACTAAATTTCATTCACAAACTTGGAAAGACAGACCTGACAAGATTTCTTCCTGTTGATAAATGTCATGAACTTATAAAAGAGACTGAGGAAGTCTTTAATAAGTTTAAAATGGATGGGAAAGTGTATCCAACAGATATGAAACAGGCTATTAAAGTTAGACAGAAAGCATTAAAAGCAGGTATTGATCTTTTACTTATAAAACAAAAGCATCTTGGTTCTGATATGCTTCCCGGATATATAAATGACATGATGGTATTTCTCGAAAAGAATGGTGTAGAGTTTATGCTTGGGAAAAAAGTCTCTTCACTTGATACAGAAAAAGATGTCATAAAGGGTGTAATACTAAATGATGGAACAAATATAGGTAGTAAAAATGTGATAGCAGCTCCGGGAAGAGTCGGTGCGAAATGGTTTTATAAGGAATGCATAGAAAAAGGAGTAAAGGTAGACTTTCAACCTGTTGAAGTAGGCGTAAGAGTGGAAGTCCCTAACGAGATAATGGATGATATAACAGATGTAATATATGATCCTACCTTTTTCATCTACGGAGATACATTTGATGACCAGCTAAGGACTTTTTGTACTAATCGTGGAGGTTTCGTTGCAAAGGAAAATTATCAGGATTTTGTATGTGTAAACGGACACGCTGAAATAAACAAGAAATCCTCAAATACAAACTTTGCTTTTCTAAGTAAGATAACCTTGACCGAACCTATAAACGATACTTTCAGATATGGTAAAGCTATTGGGAAACTGGCCTCTGTTATAGGTGGCGGAAAACCAATTCTTCAGAGATTTATAGATCTTAAAAAAGGAAGGAGAAGTACATGGCAGAGAATAAACAATGGTCATGTTCAACCTACTTTTACTGATGTTGTTCCAGGAGATATAAGTATGGCTATGCCAAGAAGAATAGTCGAGAACCTTATAGATGGACTTGAAAAACTTGATAAAGTGATACCTGGAATAGCTTCTAATTCAACTCTTTTATACGCTCCTGAAATAAAATTCTTCTCAACTGAGATACATAATGAATGTCTTGAGACTATGATAAAAGGTCTTTATATAGCCGGAGATGGAGCAGGAGTTGCTGGAAACATCGTCAGTGCAGCAGCAACAGGTCTTCTTGCAGCTAAACGCTCGCTTGAAAATATGTAAATAGATATCAGGAGGTCTGAATGAGTACTTTTCTTTTAAAGAACATCTTTTTACCGAATGGAGATGAATTTAAAAAATGTGATCTTTTATTTAATGAAAAGATACTGGAGATCTCAGATGAAATTAAATCAAAAAGCGAATATAAGATATTAGATTGTGATGGTTTTTATGCTATGCCTGGTTTTATTGATTCGCATGTTCATTTTAATACTCCGGGGTTTGAAAATCACGAGACTTTTGAGAAAGGCTCTAGAAGTGCAATAAAAGGTGGAGTGACTTCTATTATAGATATGCCTTGTACATCGCTTCCACCGATAGTATCTAAAGAAGCTTTTTATGAAAAATTAAAAGTCATAAAAGATCAGGCTTACTGTGATTTTGCTTTTCATGGCGGAGTTGAGGCAACATTTTTTCAGGATGATGCTAACCTGCGTAAGAATTTTGAAGAGATGATAGTTGCTGGAATCAAAGCGGTTAAGATATATACAGTATCAGGTATGGAGACCTTTAAGGAGCTTTCAAACAATCAGATGTTCGAAGTGTTTACGACTGCAGCTGAAATGAACCTTCCTGTAATGGTGCATGCTGAGGACCCATCGTTTGTCAGAGAACGAGAAGAAGAGATGAAAAAACAGAAAAGAAAAGACCCTAAGTCCTATGCATATTCAAGAAGTGTAGAGGCTGAACTTGTTGCTATTAACACCTGTGGTATACTTTCAAACCTTACGGGTGCAAGAGTACATATTGTTCATATTAGTAGTTATAAAGGAGTGCAGTTAGTCAAGATGTGGAGAGAACAGGGAGCAAAGATATCATGTGAGACCTGCCCACATTATATGGCTTTTGATATTTCAAGTCTAGAAAGAATGGGTGGTATATTAAAGACTGCACCTGTGGTGAAGAGTGAAAATGATTCAGAAGGATTATGGAAGGCATTTTCTCAAGGGGATATAAGTTTTATAACAACCGATCATGCGCCATGTGATCTTGAGACTGAGAAGAACACCGGCTCTATATGGACTGATTATGGTGGAATACCTGGTGTTGAGACAATTTATAGTTATATTATTTCTGAAGGATTGCTTAAGGATAGGATAAGCCTTTCTGTGCTTACAGATAGTATAAAAAGAAGTGCATCATTATTTTCCCTGAATGACAAAGGAGAACTATTGCCAGGGAAGGATGCTGATATAACTATATGGGACTTTGATCACAAACATGAGGTCAAAGCAAAAGAGTTTGAAAGTACAGGTAAATACTCACCTTTTGATAAATGGATATTTTCATGTTCTTTAAAACGGGTCTTTTTAAGAGGAGAACTTGTAGTTGAAGATGAAAATATCCTCCAAAGGAAAGGGAAATATATCAAATGAATGAGATGATAGAAAGAGGGAAAGTTTTTTTAAAGGGAAAAAGAATTGCTGTTATCGGAGCAAAACAAAAAAAAGAAAAATGGGGTTATAAGATATACGATCTTCTTAAAAGTAAAGGATATAAGGTCTTTGGAGTAAATCCAAATGTAGATAACATAGATGGCGATAAAGTATACGACAGTCTAAGTAAGATAGATTCAAAAATAGATGGATTAGTATTAATAGTAAGTCCTGCTATTGGAATGAGCCTAAGTAAAGAGATCATAGATAAAAAGATCTCTATGGTTTGGATGCAACCGGGAGCCCAGTCAGATGAGCTTATAAGTGAGTTCGAGAAGAACAACATAATGACAGTTCACGATAATTGTATCAAGGTGCATTTGACTAGTTATAATTAAATCTCATATGTTCCCTTTTAATAGTAATAACCATCATATTTTCTAAATCCTACCAAGTAAATCCTATTTCATGAAAAAAGTTATTGAAATATATAGTATTGCCAATTATAATTAAAGAAATTAAAAAAACACTTGGGGGTAGTATGAGAAAAAAAATCTTGTTCTCGATTTGTATGTTAATGGCATTGACATTACTTGTAAACGCAGCACCAAAGGAAAAACAGGTGCTTCCAGCTTCGCTTACAGATACTGAAAAGGAATTTATTCAGAATAATTATGATCAGTATATAAATTCCAAGACTACTAGAAATGCTGAAAGACTTCCACAGGGAAACTTCTGGGGACCAGCTGAATTTGAACCTGCAGATGAAGTCATCTTCTCGTGGAATGGTTATTCAACTTTTCTTAAACAGCTTATTAAGTTTACCGCTGATGGTGGAAAAGCCTGGGTTGTTGCTGATAATGGTTGGTATAACACAGTGGATTCAGTAAAAAGAGAACTTGAAGACTATGGTGTAAATACTGATAATGTAAGAATGATCGAATACGGACTAAACTCAGTATGGATGAGAGACTTCGGACCTTGGTTCATATACACTGAAGATGGTGATAGAGAAATAATCGATTTTAAATATAACAGACCAAGACCTCTTGATGATAGATTCCCTGAAAAGGTTGCTGAACTTCTTGAAATACAAAACAATCAGACAAACCTTATAATGCCAGGTGGAAACTTTATTCTTGATGGTCATGATGTTGCGATTCTTACAGATGTTGTTTTCAACACTGCTCAGGGTGGAATGCCAAATCTTTCAGTTGATGAACTTAAGGATTACCTTAAGAAACTTTTCAATGTAAAGAAAGTCATACTTCTTGAACAGATGAAAAGAGATGGAACAGGTCATGTCGATATGTTCTGTAAACTTCTTAATGATACTACTTTCATCGTAGGTGAATATGCAACTCCTTCAGATGGTGCGGATGACAACTATTATATACTTAATAGAAACGCTGAAAAATTAGCTCATGAGACTAATGGAAATGGCGAACCTTTCAAAGTGGTAAGAATACCGATGCCAAAATATGACGGAACATCATATTCCTATACAAACTCCCTTATCTATAATAAAAAAGTATTAGTACCTATTTATGGTTTCTCAACAGACGAAGAAGCTCTTAACATCTACAGACAGATCCTTCCAGGTTATGATGTAAGAGGTTTTGATGCAAGAAACATAATCACAGCAAACGGTGCTATACATTGTATCACAAAGATGGTAATGGCAGATCCTCTTAAAATCGAAGCGGCTCCAATCACTGAAACTAGAGCTGGACAGGAAACTACTATTAACTTCAAAGTAGATAGTACAAGAGAAAGAGAATATAACAAAGTTGCAGTCTATTATTCAGACAATCCTGAAGGTCCATTTGCTGAAGTGATGGCTAATGAGACAGAAGATGGTTATGCTGCAAACATTCCTTCAATGAGAGCAGGAACCACAGTTTATTATTTTATTCAGGCTGAAAGCGATAATATGTATGAGACTTTCCCTGAAGATGCTCCTGAAAGAGGAATCAGTACTTTCGTAGTAAGATAATAATAAACATTAATAGATAATAAAAAGCCGGTCTTATTGACCGGCTTTTTTTATTTGAAACTCCCAATTTGTTTCTTTTTATATTAAGCTATCTTTTTATCAACATCTACAACGGATACTTTAACCCAACCATCTATCATATCAAGAGCTTGAGCATAATCTATACTTTCTACAAAATGAATCTCGCTTGCAATAATATTTTTAGATTTTTTAAGAAGCCATTTATCCATTGAGCCTAATTTTTTCTGAAGACTTTTATGAAATAGAAACTTTAAAGCATGAGCTACTTTTGTTATATCACAGGAGTTAACTCTTTCCTCCTGTTTTTTAAATTGATCTTTCCATTTTTCCTCTATTTTAAGTTGTAGTTTTTCGCTTAGAATATCTTTTACTTCATCTATTGTCTCTTTATCTATAAGGTATCTTAGACCTAATGAATTGGCGTTTGATGTTGGTACATAAATCTCTTCAAGTTGTGAATCTGGTAGTATTATCCGGTAAAACTGTTTTGTCGTGTTTAATATTTTCTTTGATTCTATACCCTCAATTATTCCCGCCCCATGGAGTGGGTGAAAAACTATTTCGCCAATTCTATACATATATAATACCTCCGCTTTTTTCTATTTTATTTTTTGATTAAACTTTTTAAATAGGTCGTTCAATTCTTTTCTTAAGTAATTCTTATCTAAAGGATTATTTGTTTTAGTATATTCCAATAATTCCTTTCCCTTGTCGTTAATAAAGACTAAATCAAAGTTATAAGCTACAGAATTGCCTTTAAGACCATGTAGTAATTTTTGGATGATATCAATATCATCATCATTTAATTCTTTTTTATTGTCTAAAAGTGCTATACATTCTTCAAAGCGCTTTTTTAGATTGACCGAAAAATTTAAAAAGATTTCTTCCGTTGTCATCTTGTCGTGTCTCCCTGATGTATCTCACTATAATTATCGGAAAATTTACATGTTTCGATTAAAAAAACAGTAGTAAAAATGTTGAAAAAATGCTAAAACAAATTGCTGGTAAAGGATTCTAATGAGTTCAGGTATCGGTAAATCCTGAATCTTTTAAATAACAAATACAGAGAATCGATTATTTGACCGTCGACATATTGTATATTATACTACTTGAAGCAGTAGGTAGATAACAGAAAAAATCCGGATTTTGGGATGAAGCTGGAGTTAGGATTTTGGGAAGATCAAAACCAAACCTAATCCATAACCCCTGTTTTAAATTGGAGGATCAGATGGAAGTTTCTGTAGTAGTACCAGTATATAACGAACAGCATATGATTAAAGAGACTATTGACACTATAAAAGAATCCTTCAAAGGTTCAGAAATAAGATATGAGATAATAGCTGTAGAGGATGGAAGCTCAGATGATACCTGGGAAGTCCTTTCAGCAATCGAAGACATAATAATCATTAGAAATAAAAAGAACTCAGGTTATGGTTATTCAATAAAAAAAGGCATGAAGGTCGCAAAATATAAAAATATATTTATAACAGATGCTGACGGTACTTATCCAAATGAAAGAATGCCTGAATTTGTTCGTTATTTTCACGATAATAATCTTGATATGCTTGTTGGAAGAAGGGATAGAAAAAACATTCCTCTTATAAGAAGACCACCTAAAGCTTTTTTAAGAAAATTTGCCTCATATATCTCGGGATTTGATATTCCAGATCTTAACTCAGGATTTAGGATGTTCAGGAAGGATTATGCTATAGCTTTTTCAAAAATGCTTCCAGATGGTTTTTCTTTGACATCCACTATAACATTATCCTTTTTTTCTGAGAAACTGGATATTGATTATGTACCTATTAAATATGGTAAACGTGAGGGGAAATCAAAGATTCGTCCTATAAAAGATACAATGGCTTTCTTTCATCTAATATGGAAGACTGTATTTTATTTCAATCCTTTGAAGATATTCCTCCCATTATCTATACTTCTTTTCCTATCAGCTTTGGGAATATTCTCTTATTCATTTTTTAAGCTTGAAAAAGTAATGGATATAACAACGATAGTCCTACTTCTTACATCGGTACAGATATTTTGCATAGGACTTGTAGCAGATCTTATAGTAAAAAGAGGAAATATATGAAAGTACTTCTAGTAAATCAACCTGATACAGAGGTAATACTTGCTAATAATCCGGAGATACTTGAAGAGGAAAGAGGATATAACCCTCCACTTGGAATACTATATGTAGCCGGTGCTTTAAAGCAGGCTGGAATAGATGTGGAAGTTCTTGATGCGCAGGTTGAAAGATTGGATTATGAGCAGCTTGAAAATAGAATAAGATAAAACAAACCAGATGCAGTTGGTATGACTCTAATGACATTTACTATATTTGATGTCATAAAGACAGCAAAAGTCGTTAGAAAGATCGACAAGAATATAAAAATAGTCCTTGGTGGTCCACATGTATTTATTTATCCTGAAGAGACGCTTTTACAGGATTGGGTTGATATTATACAGATAGGCGAAGGAGAGAAAAATACTCCTGAGCTTTTTAAAAATATTAAAGATCTAGAAAAACTGAAAACAATTCATGGTGTAGGAATAAAAAATGAGGATGGTACATTTCAGATAAATCCTCCTGATGAAGCTATAAAGGATCTTGATGATCTTCCATTCCCGGCAAGAGAACTTACACCTATTCAAAAATATTCATCTGTTATAGCTAAAAGAAATCCCATAACGACTATGTTTACAAGTAGAGGCTGTCCTTATAAATGTCTTTTCTGCAATCGACCGCATCTTGGAAAGACATTCAGAGCCCGTAGTGCTGAGAATGTAATAGAAGAGTTTAAAGTGTGTTTTGATCTTGGAATAAGAGAGTTTTTAATATACGATGATACGTTCACAATTAACCGAGAAAGGGTTGTTGATTTCTGTGAACTTATGAAAAAGACTGGACTTAACACAAAAGTTGGTTTTGATATTAGAGCAAGAGTCAATACAGTTGATAGAGAACTTCTTATAATGCTTAAAGAAGCTGGATGTGAAAGAATACATTACGGTGTAGAGTCTGGTACTGAAAAGATATTAAAAGTCCTTAGAAAAGGTATTACACTTAATCAGGCAAGAGAAGTCTTTAAGATAACCAAAGAGGTTGGGATATCAACACTTGCTTATTTTATGATAGGTTCTCCGACTGAGACAGAAGAAGATGTTGAGAAGACCATTGATTTTGCTCTTGAACTTGATCCTGATTTTGTACATGTTACAATAACTAGTCCATTTCCTGATACTCCATTATATGCAATGGCGCTTGAAGAAAATGTAATAAAAAGGGATGTTTGGAGAGAGTTTGCTAAAAACCCAACAAAAGATTTTGTAGCACCGCATTGGAATAGAGAACTTTCGGATGAGACTTTGCATAGACTGATTAAAAAAGCTTATAAAAAATTCTATATGAGACCTGGTTATATCATAAGAAGACTTCTTGACTTGAGATCATTTTCAGAGTTTATGAGAAAAGCCAAAGCAGGTATAAAGGTGTTCCTGTTAAAGTAATATATTTACTCGACGTAGCTAAGGCTATGTCTCCGTCATTGTCGTTGAAATCCATTTTCACAGTCATAAGAATCAAAAGAACTTTAAACCTTAGATATATGTTTGTTTTAATAATTATAAATGTGGATTTTTTATACGATTCTCTGTAGAGATTTTCAACAAAAGAAGCAGGGATTTTGGTCAGAATTAATAACTGAGACTTGGGATAAAACTGGATTTTGGGAAGATAAAAACCAACCCAGACCACAAACCCCAAATTCCAAATCCCACGCTTTGCAGATTCTATGCTTTAGTCCATATTACCCATTTCACTTCACGCTTTACGCTTTACGAAAATGTTTCATTTTGGCATATTCTTTGCAGTAATATAAGTAGGTCAAATAAATTAAGGAGGTGGGCATTATGAAACTCACAAAATATCGTAATCGAGAAAACTGGTTAGACAAGTCTTTCTTTAACGATTTCTTTAATCTGGGACCTGTATTTCCAGAAATGTGGAAAACAGAAGGAAGTTTTAAAGTTGATGTATACTCAAAAGATAACAAACTAAACATTGATGCCGAACTTCCATCTGTAAAAAAGGAAGACATAACTCTTGAACTAACCGAAGGGGTTTTAACAATTACTACAAAGAAGGAAAAATCGGAAGAAGTAAAAGAAGATGATTACTATTACAGTGAAAGAAGTTATGGAACAATGAGTAGAAGCTTTAATGTAGGTTCAGAGATAACAGAGGATGATATAAACGCAGAATTTAAGGATGGATTACTACATATTGAACTGCCAAAGAAAGAAATAGTGAAAAATGATACAAAAAAGATAACTATTAAATGATACAAATAAAGTAAAGCTTAAAGAGAAAAGTCATAAAAAGAGAGATTAAAGGAAGGACAAACATGTCCTTCCTTTTAATTCTTGTTGATTTCAGATAATATGACATCATGATCAAAAATAAAATCGAACTTATAAATCGTACAAATTCACTTGTGCTTGATGCTGGAAGACTTGCACATGAGAGATTTATCAACAATGATTTTAAAGTCTCTAGAAAAGAAGATAATTCTTTTCTGACTACATCCGATATCATGACAGAGGAATTTTTAAGGAAAGGTCTTTCGGATATTTATTCCTGTCCTATATTGGGTGAGGAAGAAGGACTTGATACGGAATCTTTAGATGACGAACTTTGGGTAATAGATCCTATTGATGGAACACATTCGTATTCAAACGGTCTTGCTCCATGGACTGTATGTGTTGCTTTGTTTGAAGATGGTAATCCTTTCTATGGAGCAGTTTATGCTCCTGCGCTTAATGAGTTTTATTATGGTGCGAAAGGTCATGGTAGCTTTTTTAATTATAAAAGGATACATTGTAAATATTTTCCATCTGATGAAAAGACTATATGCATTGATTCTAAGACTTTAAAAACTGGTATTGATCTAAAAAACTTAAAGAATGCGAAGATTCGCTCATATGGTTCAACAGCTCTTCATATAGTCCTGGCAGCTAGAAATGCAGTGCAGGCAAGTTATACATTGCCTGTAAAGATATGTGATGTAGCAGCTGCACATTCTATAATAAGTGAAGCTGGTGGAGTGCTTTTATATGAAGATGGAAAAGTCATAGATTATGATAGACTTTTTTCGGGAGAGTATCTGGAAAAACCAGTTATTTCAGGTAACATTGATAATCTGAAGATGTTATTTGATGTTTAGAAAAAGTAATTAGGGGGCAGGTTCCAGGGAAAAGGGATGGACTTGTTTAATCCTACCAATTGATGTAGAATCTTAAATTATGAAGACAATAGGCATATCATTTCTGGACAGTTATCTGAAGAACTCAGAGTGTAACAATAAAAGATTTATTAAAGAACTTAGAAAGATATATTATTCAAGTCAACTTAATCTGGTCTTAGGGTCAGGAGTCTCGAAAGCAGCTGGTCTTCCGTTGTGGCCTCAACTCGTTAAAGAACTCTATATCGATGTCATAGTAAATAATTTTATGGAAGAGGAACCAGATTGGGAAAAACTCGATCTTAAGACAGATGAGCTTATTCTTCAAGCAAGATATATAAAAAAAGGTTATGGAGATCTTACAAAATTTGTTGAAGCAATAAGGAAAAATCTCTATACCAGGGAAGTTGATGTTGATAATGATCTTATGCAGGCTATTGGAAGGTTATGTGTTCCTACAAGGGCAAGTCATCTGAAATCAATAATAACTTATAATTTTGACGATCTTCTTGAAAAAAAACTGGAGACTCTTAAAGTCGAATACAAAGGGATTTATGATTCGAATATTTGTTTTAATAAATCAGATCTTCCTATTTATCATGTTCATGGATTTCTTCCGCAGGATTCTAAAGAGGTAACGACAAAGAACCTTATATTTAGCGATGATGATTATAATAAACAGGCGAGCGGAAAGATATTCTCATGGTCTAATGTAATTCAACTTACCAGTTTCAAAGATTCCTGTAATCTATTCATTGGTGCTTCTTTTAATGATAGTAATCTTAGAAGGATACTTGAGATAGTTAAGAATAACTTTCAGGGTGTGGTTAACTATGCTATTCAGAAAAGATCTTTTGATTCAAAAAAACAGGATGAGAAAAATAGAAAATTCTGTCTTATAAACGATTATCTTAAAGAAAATGTTTTGGATGAACTTGGAATAAAGATAATATGGGTTGATGATTTTTCGGAGATACCGGAGATTATAGAAAGTATAAAATAAACAACAAAAAATAAAAAAAGGCTATCCATTTGGATAGCCTTTTTTTTCTTGTTCTTTTATCTATTGATCATTGCTTCTTTTAGTTCTTCTGGTAGATCGATCTTATTAAGATTAAAAGGATCTATACCTTCTTCATAAATTTCTTTTTCTAAAAGACTTGTGTAATCTTCAACTATATTAGTTAAAGTCTCTTTATACATTTCTTTAAGAGTAGCTAGTCTCTTTATTCTTGTTTCAAGATCAGGGTAGATAGTATCGATTACGATTCCCATGACATCTTTTCTATTTTGCTGAGTAGAGATAGCCTCAAATCCGAATCCAAAATAAACGACTTTATAATCGCCAACATAATAAAGTGCAGCAGCTCCGTCATCTTTATAATCAAATAACACCTGTGAACCTTCAGGCTCTATTACATCAGGATACTTCTGATTATCAGCTCCGTCTCCATCCTCAATTGCAAAGGATATCGTATCAGATCTTACTATTCGAGTATCAGCTTTATCCTTTATATATTTAGCTTTAAGCATATCTTTATAAAATGCTTTTGTCTTTATATTGTATCCAATATCCTGACCAGTTATGAAAAGACTTCCACCCGAGTTGAGATATTTTTCTAAGATAGCTGAATCGTTATCGTCCACAGTATCCGAAGTCTTACCGCCTGTAAACCATATAACCATATTATATGGCATTAAAATATCTTCTGAAACATCTCCATCTTTATCCGTATTATGACAATTGAAATCGATTCCAAGATCCTGTAATGCCTGACTGTAATAATTTATTAGATTATCTGATGATTTGCTGTTATCAACAACAAGTACTGGAGGCAGTGCTTCAAGTGATATATCGAGATCTGTGTTATAGGAATAGTTTGTCTTTTCTATAACTAGAGTCTCATACCCGTATGCTTTGACTGTAAGAGAATATAATCCAGCAACAAGCTCGAGTTCAAATTCTCCAAAATTATCAGTATCCGCAGAAACGCCTTCCACTTCGTTTATAATTACAGTAGCTTTGATAGGTTCGTTGTCCTTATTGACAACCTTTCCGCTTATCTCTATCTTCTGAGCTTCTGAAAGGTAGAAGTCGCAGTCGCTAGTCTGTGATGAATAGACTGTTACGGTTTGCTCTTTTGGAAGATAACCATAAGCTGATGCTATAAGAGTATAACTTCCTGATGGAAGCATAAATTTATAATCTCCGTCTTTATTACATCTATAAGTAGTTCCTGTCTCTTTTACAGTAATGCTTACAGCTACGCCGCTTACGTTTACACTACCGCTTACAAAACCACCGTTTTTAGCAAGTTTGACTGCAGTGTATGCATCAAGCCAACCATGTCCATATGAATAATCATAACCTTCGTCTCCTGCATCATGACAGGATGCATAAAGTATCTGTCTGACATCGTCTATTGTGAGCGCAGGGTTAGCTGAAAGTATAAGTGCAACAACACCAGTTGTATGTGGTGAAGCCATTGAAGTACCGGACATAGTCCTGTATCCGCCGCCTGCTTTAACTGAATATACATCAACACCAGGTGAAGCGACATCGGGTTTATCTATGTTCATACCTTTAAAGATCGCTGGTCCTCTGCTTGAGAAACTCGCAACTTTTTTATTACTGTCAAGAGCAGCTGTAGCAATAAGAGCTGGAAATTCTTTAGGTTTAGTTATAGTTGAAGCGCCAGGCCCTGAGTTTCCGGCTGAAAAACAAGGGATTATACCTGTATCTATCCATCTTTCAAGCATAGCATAATATGGAGTCTGATCGCCATATCCTGAATGCCATGAACAGTTAATTGCTCTTGGAAAATCTGCAGTATCAGGATTTCCATCAGGATCTATCATATGTTCCATTGCTTCAAGTAGATATGAAGCTCTGGTTCCTTTAGAGGATATTCCTTTTGCTATAATCAGTTTAGCTTCTGGAGCGACTCCTATGTGTTTTCCGGAAATGGTTCCACCAGCTATGGTTCCTGCAACATGTGAACCGTGTCCATGTCCATCGGTCATATTATCAAGACTTGTATTTCCACCAGGTTCCCAATATGAGATTACCTTTTTTGTTCCTTTAAATTCAGGATGATTTCCATCAATTCCTGTATCTATTATTCCAACATTTATTCCCTGTCCTTTAATTCCTAGTTCATCCCACACTTTTTGGACATTCATGTTTTTAAGTCCATAAGTAAGGTTATCAGATGAAGTCTCAATAATCGGTGTATCTTTTGATACAGGTTCTTCCGGATATTCAATAATATCAGGAAGTATATAGAGAACTTCAGGCATACTTTCAAGAGATTTAGTGATATTTATATCATCTTTTACTACAATTGCGTTAACGGACCATAGAAAGTTTTCTATATTAAATCTGTTTCCAACTTTTGTCATAAACATGTTTAAGGATTTTTCAGCACCTGATTTCATCTCTCGCAAGATCATAGGTCTGTTAGACATATCCTTTTTTAATTTCTGTACCTGATAACCCACAGGGTATTTCAGGAAGATGATTGAACCTTCAGATGCGAAGGTGTTTACGCATATAAAAAGTATCATCATGGTTAATAAGATAGTTCTTTTCATTGTATTCTCCCTTTTTATTGTTTTTTCTAAATAAAGACTTATTTGTTATATAGCGTTCAATTCTATAATAAATTTGATAGATGTTCAATCTTTATCGGAAAATAAAGGTCTACTGTAAAACTTTGACCTTTTATACTGCTTACATTAATACGGCCTTTCAGCTTATTTATGAGTTTGTCTGCAAGTGAAAGCCCAAGACCGAGTCCTGAAAAGGTCCTGTTAAGTCCGTTTTCATCCTGATAAAAATCAAGAAATAAGTATTTTAACTTATCCTCTTCTATACCTATACCATAATCTTTTATAGTTATATTAATAAGATCGTTTTCTGTTTTTAGTGATACACTGATATTTACCTTATTTGGATCTTTAGAGAATTTAGTTGAATTATCAATAATTATATTAAGTATCTGATAAAAAAAAGTTTGATTGGTTCTTATAAAAATTTCTTTATCAGGAAAGTAAAGATCAAAGTTCATTTCTTTTTCATAAGCGTTTTTCTTTTTATGTATATTTATTATATTGTTGATTGATTCTTTTAATGGGATTATTTCGGTCTCTATTATATTGTTTTCCTCTAATTGAAGACGGCTTAGCTGTATTATCTCATCGACTTTTTCGCATAGTTTTTCAGTATTCTTTGTTACAATGGCTATTTTACTTTTTTGTTTTTCATTCAATGGACCAAATCTTTCTTTTTGTAGAAGTTCTATATATCCTTGAATAGCTATAAGCGGTGTCCTTATCTCGTGTCCTATTATTGCTATTATATCTCTTTTAGTTGAAGCAAGCGAATCTCTGGTGAAGGAGTTCATTATAGACCTCCGTCTTTCTATATCAAGATAATATATAAGTGTTAAAAATGAGAAAAAAATTGAGGATAAAACGAACAAAACGTTAAAAATAAAATTATTTTTCAAGCACATCAATATAGCTGAAAAAGAATTTAAAAGTAAAGATATATACTGTAGATTAGCTGTATGAGAAACTTTTAAAAAAAAATGCAATCTTTTTATAGAGTAAATCGATATCAAAACAAAAAATATACATATAAGGTAATTGTGAATTGGGTTGTAATTATCTATTGTTGTTAGAATTATCGATAAAAAAATATAAGGTAAAAATAATTTATTAAAAGAGATTGGTTTTTTTCTTAAAGAATTAAAAAGGAGTATTATAAAGAAAATAGCCCAAATCAAAAGCATGTTTTTAAAAATATTTGATTCTAAAGTCATATTATAAAAATCAAGTAGATTTCCAGAGTGGATATTTGTGAATAATCTTGAAAAAGAAAAAAGTAAAAAAGATGTTCCCAACAACTTATATAGATTATTCTCATACCTTGTATGAATAAATATAAGTGTTGAAAATATTATTACGCCCGGTAATAAAGATGAGATAAAAATCGGTAAAGTATTCAAAGCCTCTCCATTATAAAAGGTGAAAAATATAATTAGATGTTATAACAAAATAGACATATATGCAAGGTAATTTGACTATAAATGGAATGGTTTGTAATATGTAAAAAATATAAAATGTAAGTAGATAATCGGGAGGATTTTAATGGAAAAAAGACCTTTTTATATTACAACTGCGATAGATTATGTTAATTCGGTACCTCATATTGGACATGCTCTGGAAAAAATAGGTGCTGATGTCATCGCCAGATACAAAAGATTAGACGGATTTGATGTCCGATTTACAATAGGCACTGATGAACATGGAAGTAAGATAGAAAGAGAAGCTCAAAAACAAGGTATTACACCTAATGAACTTGTTGATAAAAATGCCAAAGCTTTTAAAGAGGCATGGGAAAGACTAAATATAAAATACGATGATTTTATAAGGACAACTGAACAAAGACATGAAGATGTCGTAAAAGCGATGTTCTCTAAGATCTTTGATAATGGCTATATATATAAATCAGCTTATAGTGGTCTTTATTGTGTGGGTTGCGAGACCTTTTTAAAGGAAAAGGATCTTGTTGATGGGAAATGTCCAAATCACGGTACCGTTCCTGAAAAGATGGAAGAGGAGAATTATTTCTTTGCATTATCGAAATTTGAAGAACCGCTGAAGAAGATGTACGAAGAATTTCCAGATAAGATGGTGCCGGAGTTTAGGAAAAATGAGATATTAAACATATTAGAAGGTGGTTTAGAAGACGTATCTGTATCAAGAGGTTCTTTAAATTGGGGTGTTAGATTACCTAATGACGAGGAACACGTTGTCTGGGTGTGGTTTGATGCCCTTATAAATTACATATCTTCTATTAAATATTCCACCAATCAGGAGTTTTTTGAAAAATACTGGGAAAATTCACTTCATATTATTGGAAAAGATATAACCAGACTTCATTGTATCATATGGCCTGCAATGCTTATGGCTGCAGATATACCAGTCTTTACAAAAGTACTTGCTCATGGTTTTGTCAATATGAAAGGTGAGAAGATGTCTAAATCTCTTGGAAACGTACTTGACCCTATGGATATAGCTGATAAATACGGAGCTGATCCGTTAAGATACTATATGATGAGTGAAGTAGGCATGATCAGAGATGGAGATTTTTCATGGGAGCTTTTTATAAAGAGGTATAACTCCGATCTTGCAAATGATCTTGGTAATCTTCTACACAGGACAAAAAATATGGTTAAGAAATATCTTGGTGGAGAACTTGATTGTAAGGATTGTTCATCTGATAAAAAGATAATTGAAAATACAAAGATAAAGACGGATGAATATATTGATTCAATGAATGATTATGATATAGCGACAGCTACATCCAAAGCTATAGATATTGTAAAGTATGCAAACTGGTACATTGATAATTCTGCGCCTTGGACAAGTTTCAAGGAAGGAAACCTCGCTCAGGTAAATAATATACTTTATAATGTACTTGAATCTCTTCGAATAGCTACATTATTACTTTATCCGATAATACCTCAGACAAGTGAAAAAATATTTGATGAGATGGGAATAGTTGATAAACCAGAGGAGCTTGAACTAAATAAAGCAAAAGCTTGGGGTGGATATTCTTCTAAAAAGACTCTTGTTGTTGGAAAACCTATTTTCCCTAGAATAGAGATTAAAAAAGAAGAGGAAAATAAGACCACAGATACGAAAAAAGAGAATATAAAAGATGATAATCTGATCGAGTTTTCTGATTTTGAAAAAGTGCAGATGAAAGTAGCTGAGATAATAGAAGCTAAAAAACATCCCAAAGCAGATAGGTTGCTTTTAGTAAAGGTAAAAGTAGGTCAGGAGGAAAGACAGGTGGTTGCCGGTATAGCTGATTATTACAAACCTGAAGAGTTATCTGGAAAAAGAGTCGCTATGGTGTGTAATCTTAAGCCGGTCAAACTCAGAGGAGAACTTTCAGAAGGCATGCTTTTAGCTGTAAAAGATAAAAAAGAACTTTCACTTGTAACCTTTGACAGGGAAGTAAGACCGGGCAGAAAATTATCCTGAAAAAATAGCTTTATCAGGAATAAATAAGTGGTACTAAAAAAAATCACTTGAAATAAAGATTAATGTTATTATAATTATAATATACAATCATAATATGGAGGGGTGGTATGGTACAACTTGAAAATGTAAAGGTGGAAAGTCTGGTTGAAGCAAACAGAAACTTTAAGCTTCTAGTCAATGAACTTTTGGAGCAACCGGATATCTTCCTATCTCAGCAGGAAAGATGGACAATGCTTCTAAGACTTAGAGATCGACTAAAGGATTCAAACACTACAAATGAACATGTCTCTAAATTTAATCAATTTATTGTAGACAATGTGGATCTATTTGCGTCTCTTCCTTCACACAAGGAAAGACCACCGTTTTACTGGTGGAATCATCTTGATAAAGTGAAAGATGGTGAGATGAATGTTTTTCTTAATAAAGCTTTTATTGAGTTTAATGGAGTGGGTTATAGCGTAGAATAAAAAAGAATTTAAATTTTATGATCCTTCGGGATCTGATGACAAAAAGACATCAACCTTAACGGGAGATGTCTTTTTGTCATTTTATCGGTTAGAGGTAAAAAAAAACTTTTTGAAATAATACTGTTTTTTTTTTATAATCATTCCCATAAGAATGCGGTTCTTTAGATAGTATCAGGCCCTAAATAAAAAAATAAAAAAATGGGGGCATCCGGTTATGATGGAGAGGGTGAGTCCGGATATTTTATCCGGTAATTCAATTGATAGATCAACAAAGAATAAACCTGCAAGTCAAGCGTATAGAAGAGATATGGTGCAGGATTTCAAAACTTTGTTTTCTGACAGTATAAAAAAGACAGTAGGTCTTCAGAAGAATGCTGAAAATATGACTCAGAAGATGGTGGCAGGTGATGTAGAAGATATACATCAGGTCATGATCGCTGCAGAAAAAGCAAAGATCGCTTTCCGATTCACGATGGAAGTCAAAAACAAAATAATGTCAGCATATCAGGAACTGCAGAGAATGCAGATATGATTCTTGAGAGGGTTAATAAATGAATTACAAACAATTTTTGGATAATATAAAAACGAGTTTTCATAATCTGAGGAAACCACAGCAGTATCTTCTTATAGGTATTGTAGTCTGTGTTATGTTAGCTATGACTGTGATGCTTTTCTGGGGCGGGAAGACCGAATGGGTTGTTCTTTTTCCTGATCTTAATCCTAAAGAGGCATCAAGGATTGTTAATGAGCTAAAGAACAAACAATTTGAATATATCACTGAAACATCTGGAACAATAAAGGTCCCTGCACGAAAAAAAAGTGAGATAATGCTATCGCTTGCTGGTTCAGATGTGCTTCCTGATAGAAATGTATCCTGGGAAAAACTCTTTTCCAATACCTCTATTCTCGGGCAGACAAAACAAAGGGAAAGAATAGATTATATTAGAGGTATGCAGGGTGAACTTGAATATACGATAAATAGAATAGACCAGGTAAAATCTTCAAGAGTGCATATAAATATTCCAGCTGAAAAGCTTTTTAAAGAAGATGAACTTGATCCTACAGCATCGGTTCTTTTAAAGCTTACTCCTTTTGAAGAACTCAACGAGGAAAACATTAGAGCTATACAAAATATGGTTGCTTATTCTGTTGAAGGCTTGCTTCCTGAAAATGTTAAAGTAACTGATACTTCTGGAAAAATACTTTCTGATGAAGTGGATTATGCTAAAGATGATGCAAGTAAGACCATGACTGTCTTGCAGATACAGAAGGAATACGAAAAAGACCTTTCTGATAAAGCGAGGAAAATGCTTGAGAAGATAATGGGGTCTGAAAATGCCAGAGTAGAAGTGGCTGTGGAATTTGATTTTGATAAGATCGAGACTACTATCAAAAAATACTCTCCTCCAATACCTGGTGAAGATGGCGGAATAATAAGATCGACTGAACAGGAATCTGAAAAATACGAAGGAACCGGAAGATTTCCAGGAGGAGTACCTGGTACTGATTCTAATGTTCCTGGCTATAAGGAAATTGAGGGTGATAGCTCAAAATATAACAGAGAAAAAGTAATAAATAACTTTGAGATAAATACTGAAGATAAACATCTTATCAAAAAGCCAGGTACGGTAAAAAGATTGACGATAGCAGTGTTTCTTAACGATAAGACTAAACTTACGGATGACCAGAAAAAAGGTTTGGAGGAAGGTGTTAAGAATGCTGTGGGATTTAATACGCAACGTGGAGATAAGATATCCCTTATGCAGATACACTTTGATAATGAATGGTTTGAAAAGATGCTTAGGGAGATGGAAAAAAGAGAACGTTTGAAAATCATAATTATGATCTCGTCTATAAGTGGTATTCTTCTGATAATAATAGCTATACTCGTTATAAGATGGTATAGAAACTACATAGAAGCTAAAAGAAGAAAAAGCATGGAACAGGAAGAGATAAGGCAGGTCGTGGAGATCGAAGAGGAATTTGAACCAATACTTTCTATAGAAGAACAGGAAAAACGTGAGATGCATGATAAGATCAGGAAAAGTGCTCAGGCCAATCCTGAGGAGTTTGCAAAACTTTTAAAAGCATGGATGATGGAGGAGTAGTATATGCCTAAGACTAAACTAGAACTAACTGGAAGACAGAAGGTCGCTATACTACTTATTTTCCTCGGACCTGAGATATCAGCTCATATATTCAAAGAGTTCTCTGAAGAGGAAATAGAACTTCTAACACTTGAGATCGCAAAGATGCAAAAAGTAGATCCAGATGTAAGAGATTCTGTCCTTGATGAATTTAAGCAGCTTCTTGATGCTAGTGAATTTATCAGTATGGGTGGTATCGGTTATGCAAGAGAGCTTCTTGAAAAGACACTTGGCTCTGAAAAAGCAAGTGAGATACTTGGTAAACTTACCGCAACGTTTCAGGTCAGACCTTTTGATGTTGTAAGGACACTTGACCCAAGTCAGCTTCTGAATTTCATACAGGGAGAACATCCTCAGGCAATTGCTTTGATCTTATCTTTTCTATCTGCTGAAAAATCAGCATATATACTCTCACAGTTAAGCCAGGAAGTACAGGCTGATGTTGCAAGAAGGGTAGCAAAGATGGAATCTACATCACCTGAAGTTGTTAGAGAGATGGAAAGAATACTCGAAAAGAAATTATCAAGTGTTCTTTCAGAGGATTATACATCTGTTGGTGGTATAGATGCTATAGTTGAAGTGCTTAGTAAAGTGGATAGAGGTACAGAGAAAAGTATTATCGAGACACTTGAGATTCAAGACCCTGAACTTGCTGAAGAGATCAAGAAAAGGATGTTCGTATTTGAAGATGTTATTCATATTGATGATAGAGGTATTCAGAGAATTCTCAGAGAAGTGGATACAAAAGATTTATCGGTTGCGCTTAAAGGTAGTACTGAAGAAGTCATGGAAAAATTCACCAAGAACATGTCAAAGAGAGCTGCTGCTATGCTTGAAGAAGATATGGAATTCATGGGACCTGTTCGTGTCAAAGATGTTGAAGAATCTCAGCAGAAAGTTGTTAATATCATAAGAAGTCTTGAAGAACAGGGTGAGATCGTGATATCAAGAGGTGGTGAAGAGGAAATTATCGCATAATGCCTGTATTTAGAATAAAAAAAGGACAAGATAATAAAAAAAAGATCACTATTGGTCAGCAGGGTATTCTTCGTGAAGATGAATTTAAAGAAGAAAAAAATGAACTTGATGATCTTATAAGAAAAAAGAATTCTATTATATCTGAGATAAACTCTCTTAAGCATGAATCGGAAGGTATTATAAGCGATGCAAGAGACCAGGCTGATAGAATAAATGAACAATCTAAAGTTCAGAAAACAGAGGCTGAGAATATTCTAAGTGAGGCAAAGGAACAGGCTGAAAAAATACTAGTTAAGGCCAAAGAGGAAGCTGAAAAAGAAAAAGAAAAAGGTTATTCCGAGGGATTCGATCAGGGTTATACAAAAGGTGCCAAAGAAGGAAACGAATCCGCTATAAAAAGTATAAGAGAGGAATACCAAAGTATATTAAAAGAATCTGAAAATGTATTGAATCAGGTTATTTCGAAAAAACAGGAGATAATCAAAAAAGCTGATGAAGAGATACTAAGAATAGTTTTAAAAGTCGCCAGGAAAGTAATAAGCGGAGAACTCAGAATAAATAAGGAAATAGTATACAACAATCTGAAAGAAGCTCTGAAAAGACTTACAGATAGAGAAAATGTCATCATTCATATCAACAAGAAGGACCTTCCAATTGTAGAATCTCATCGAGATGAATTTTTCTCAGAGATCAGAGGTCTTAAAAACTTCAAGATAGTTGAAGAAAACTTTCTTAATCCCGGTGATTGTATTGTAGAGACACAGTTTGGATTTATTGATGCTGTGATAGATTCTCAATTTGAAGAACTGGAAAGAATATTGCTTGAAGAGGAGTAGATTTTGGATTTTGAACATCTCGAGGAGAAGATAGATTCAATCGATACATTGAAGGTAAATGGGAAAGTGACCCATGTAATAGGTCTTTTGATTGAATCTATGGGACCTTCAGCAAGAATAGGAGAGCTCTGTTATATATACCCGAGAGGTTCAAAGGAACCTATTTACTCTGAGATTGTTGGATTTAAAGAAAATAAAGTGCTTCTTATGCCTTTCTCCGAGGTGCATAACATTGCTCCCGGATGTGAAGTAAGAGCAAGCGGTCATACAATGAAGGTGCCAGTTGGCAAAGCTCTTCTTGGAAGAGTTATCGATGGACTTGGAAGACCCCTTGACGGAAAAGGACCTATAAGACCGGAAAAATATTGTGAGGTATATAATGAACCTCCAAATCCTCTTTCAAGACCAAGAATAGATAAAAAACTCGAGCTTGGAGTCAAAGCTTTAGATGGAATGCTCTCCGTTGGTAGAGGACAAAGAATTGGAATATTTGCAGGTTCAGGAGTTGGTAAATCAACACTTATGGGAATGATAGCCAGAAATACTGAAGCTGATATAAACGTTTTTGCATTAGTTGGAGAGCGTGGTAGAGAGGTAAGAGAATTTATAGAAAGAGATCTTGGTGAAGAAGGTCTGAAAAGGTCTGTAGTGATATGTGCAACAAGTGACCAACCAGCTCTTATAAGACTAAAAGGAGCCTTTGTAGCTACAGCAGTAGCAGAATATTTTAGGGATCTAGGTAAAGATGTGATTCTTATGATGGATTCTGTTACTAGATTTGCGATGGCTCAGAGAGAGGTTGGACTTACAGTTGGGGAACCACCTGCAACGAGAGGATATACACCGTCTGTTTTTGCGATTCTTCCTAAATTACTTGAAAGAAGTGGAAGATCTGAAAAAGGAAGTATAACAGGAATATATACAGTGCTTGTAGAAGGTTCAGATATGGATGAACCTGTTGCAGATGCTGTGAGAGGTATTTTAGACGGTCATATTGTGTTAAGACGTGAACTTGTCATGCAGAACCATTATCCTGCTATAGATATTCTTGAATCTGTATCGAGACTTATGCCTGAGATAATTGAAAAAGAACATCTTTCCACTGCAAATAGGTTAAGGAGTACTTATTCTACTTACAAAGATACTGAAGATCTAATAAACATCGGTGCTTATGTAAGTGGTTCAAATCCACAGGTGGATTATTCTATTAGGAAAATAGATGAGATAAAGGATTTTCTTACTCAGGGAGTATATGAAAAATTCTCTTTTGAAGATACAGTTGATATGCTTAAGGATATTTTTAAAGGATGAAGGTTTAGATGGCAAAATTCAAATATAAGTTTGAAAGACTTTTAAATATAAAAGAGATCGAAGAAAAAAAAGAATATTCAGAACTTGTTAGGATAAGAGAGGCTATAAAGATCAAGATAGGTGAAAAAGAAGAGGTAAATAAAAAAGTTATAGAGCTTGAAAATAACATTGAGAAGTTAGAAGTATTCTCGGTTGACCAGATGAAATATTACAATTCAAGATTTGTAGAGCTTGATAATGAAATAGAGAAAATACAAAAAAATATTGAAAAGCTGCAGGACAATGAGAAGGTACAGAACGAAAAAGTTATAGAGATAAGTAAGAAAAAAAAGATCCTGGAAAAGTTAAAGGAAAAACATAGATTAGCTTTTAATAAGGAAGAGGAACGTAAATTGAATAAAGTGCTTGATGAACTCGGTACAAGAGGTTTTATTAGGAAGGGAAGGGGGAGTCTATGATAGAGAATATAATGAAAGTTAAAAATAGAATAAAGGATATTAAAAGTGATATAAACAATATTCATAAGATAAAGACCGAAGATTTTAAAAAAGAGCTGGAAAAGACTAAAGAGACAAAAAAGACTAAAGAAGTTGAAAAAGAGAGTGTAGAGACTAAGCTCAAAAAGATGGTTGACGATAATCAACTTGATAGTATTCTTGATAATAGCTCAATTAAAGATATGAAGAGAGGGGAGATCATTAATAAAAACAAACTGGATTTTTATAAGATGATCTCTGAAAAACTTTTTTAAGGGGTAGATCATGCCTGAAGAAGAATTAGAACAACAACAAAAACCAAAAAGAAAGGCTGGATTTTTTCAAAACCTTTTAGCTTTATTATTATTTGTATTTTTTATTATATCTTTGTCTGCATTGGTAGTACTAATGGATTTCATCGGTGTAATAAATTTTAGAAGAAAACTTCCACCAAAAATAAGAGAAAATATGTATGTACAGGAATATATAAAAAAAGCCAACCTTTTAGATATGAGTGAAGAGGAAAGGCTCAAAGTTATGATAGAAAGTCAGAATAAGACCTATGAGGAGCAACAGGATCAACTGAAAAAACTCGAACATAATATTGAAGAAAAATTAAAAGCTATGTCTGATTATGAAAAGCAATACGCTTCAAAAAAGAAGGAACTTGATGAAGCGGATAACAAGCTTGAAGATATGAAAAAAGAGATGCAGGAACTTGAAAAACAAAAGAAGCAGTATCAGGATGATATAAGAAGTGCACAGCTTGACGATCTTACAAAACAGGAAAAGTTAAAACAACTTGCGGTAATTTATGAAAAGATGGAGCCTGAAGCAGCAGGATTGACCTTTAATGATATGGATGATGATCTTGCTATAGATATTCTGATGACTATGAAAGAGTCAAAAGCTGCTGAGATAATGAACAATATGAATGCGGAAAAAGTAGTCAAGATCGCAGAAAAATTAAAATCTAAAGGAATATGGCGGAATAAATGATGAATGATGTTATATTATTTGTATCAGGAATTATTCAGGGACTTACAGAGTTTTTACCGGTATCAAGTTCAGGTCATCTGGTTGTGTTTCAGACACTTTTTTCTTTTAAAGCACCGAAGGTAGCTATTGAACTCATACTTCATTCAGCGACACTGCTTAGTGTGTTTTATCTTTTTAAGAAAAGGATATGGAGTATTATAAGATCGATGTTGGCTTTCAAAAAGGATGATGATTTTAGAATGGGTATGAATATAATAATCGGAAACATACCAACTGCTATAATTGGATTTACTTTTAAAGATTTCTTTGCAAGCCTTTTTAATTCAGGAAGTTTCCCGGTAGCAATAGCACTTTTGTTTACAGGTTCTATGCTTCTTTTCACAGAAAAGATAAAAAAAGGGGAAAAGGATATCAATATAGTAACATCAATTATAATAGGAATTGCTCAAGGACTTGCTATTATTCCTGGGATATCTAGATCAGGATCTACTATATTTATTGCATTAGCAAGAGGTGTTAAACCTGAGAAAGCGTTTGAATATTCCTTCCTTTTATCGATACCCGCAATAATGGGAGCTACAATACTTGAACTTAAGGATATCGATCTTTCTATGATCCACCCCGTTAAAATAATACCAGCCTTCCTGGCAGCTTTCTTTTCAGGAATATTTGCTTTAAAACTTTTGAAAAACTCTATCAGACAAGGAAAATTATATTTATTTGGTGTTTATTGTATAGTTATAGCGGTTGCTCTGATAATTTATACGAGGTTTCTAAATGCTTGATAAAAGACATAAAAAACAGGTGGCTGGGGTCTTATTCTGTGGGGTTTCTATATTACTTATATTTGCTTTTTTTTCAAGTGATTCTGGTCTGTTTGGTAATCTTGTAGAACATCTGAAAAGATTTACTGGTACTGGAGTATTACTTGCTGCCTATTTTTTCTGGATAACAGGAGTTTCTTTTTTTTATAAAGAAAAGGATGAGAATAAAGATTTTATGCTGGATCTACTTGCGTGGCTTCTATTCACGTGTTGTTTTCTTATAATAACCGGTAAAATTGACAAAGGCGGGAATATAGGTTCTTTTGTATATCAATCTTTTGTATATGTTTTTGGAAATACAGGAACGATCATCTTAGCATATCTTTTGACTTTAGTTTCTCTGTTGATAACATTTAGGATCGATCTGGTAAAAGTCTTTTTAAAGATAAACACATATATCAAAAGTGAAAGATTAAAAGATGTATTAAAAAGATTTTTAGTAAAACAAAAAAATAAGGAAAACAGTTTAAAAGAAGAGAATATATCCACAGATAGTTTAGCTCAAACACATGTGTTTGATGTAAGAAAGACAATTGAAAAAGAAGAAGATGTCAATAATAAAAAATCGGAAACAAAATCAATTGAAGAGAATAAGGTTGAAGAAAAACCAAAACAGGAAAAATCAGAGAAAAATGAAAATAAATCCGATAAAAAAAGAAAAGAAAATATTAAAAAATCAAAAGATCAGGAAGATAACAGTTCAGATATTTCTGAAGAGATAAAAGAGAAAAAAGGATTAGAAAAGGAATCTGAGACAGAAGAGTTTGTGCTTCCACCGGTAGAACTATTGGATGATATAGAAGTTAAACAGACTGTTTCTGAGGATGAACTTCAAATAAAGGGAGAAAAACTCCTTAGTACATTGTCATCTTTTAAGATACAGGCAGAGATAATAGCAACCACCATAGGACCATCAGTTACACGATTTGAACTCAGGTTGGCTGCGGGAATCAAAGTCTCTAAATTACTTGGTTTATCAAATGATATAGGTGTTACCCTTGCTACAAAAAATATTAGGATCGAAGCTCCTATACCAGGAAAATCAGCTATTGGTATTGAGATACCAAATGAAAATCCTATGTTAGTCCCATTCAGACAGGTAATAGATAAAGTCAAAAAATCCGATCATTCACTTAGAATGGGTCTAGGTAAGAATATAAACGGTAAAGAGGTAATATAGAATCTTGGAAAGATGCCGCATCTTCTTATTGCAGGATCAACCGGTTCAGGTAAGAGTGTATGTGTAAATACCATCATAGCTTCAATGCTTTTTAATGCTTATCCCGATGATCTTAAGTTTATTATGGTAGATCCTAAGATGGTTGAGTTAAGTGTATACAATGGTATACCACATCTTCTTATACCAGTTGTGACAGATCCAAAGAAAGCTGCCGCAGCTCTTGGTTGGGCAGTTGAAGAGATGGAAAGAAGATACTCTATGCTTGCTGATTATAAAGTGAAAAAACTGGAGGAGTTTAACGAAAAGATGCAGGGGCTAGCCGAAGAATATCCTTCGGATAAGGATAAATATGAAAAACTTCCTTATATTGTAATAATAATTGATGAACTTGCTGATCTTATGGTTGTTGCAAGAAATGAAGTCGAGGAATCTATCATGAGAATAGCTCAGAAGGCAAGAGCTGTTGGAATACATCTTATTATCGCAACTCAGAGACCTTCTGTAAATGTTATAACCGGTGTTATAAAAGCTAATCTGCCATCGAGAATTTCCTTCGCCGTACAATCTCAGACCGATTCAAGGACGATATTGGATCAGAAAGGTGCTGAGAGTCTTATTGGAAAAGGGGATATGCTTTTCTGGCCAATAGGTCAAAACGCACCGATGAGGATGCATGGTGCATTCGTCTCAAACGAAGAGGTTGAAAGACTTGTAAGTTACTGGGCAGAAAAGATGGCTCCGCAGTATGATGAAGATGTATCTAATACAATTGAAAGTGCTGGACAGGAAGAGAATCAAAGTGGTGCCAGTACAGGAGTCGCATCAGGTGCAAGTGATGAACTTCTACCTGAAGCTGTTAGGATAGTAGTCCATGGAAACAAAGCTTCAATTAGTCTTCTACAAAGAAAGTTAAGTGTTGGACATTCAAGAGCAGCAAGACTTATGGATATAATGGAGGAAAAAGGGATCGTATCTCAGATGGACCATAGAAATCGAAGACAGATATTGATAAAAGAAGAAGAGATCGATAATTATATTTAAATGAGATTAATAAAAAGATCTGGAAATACGTTCTATGGAATTATAGCTATTTTGACAAGTCTATCTTTATTATTATATATAGGTATTTACTCCTTTAATTATTTGCAGATCAGGTTGATGCCAGATGTAATGGCTAAAATAACTTTTCTTGAAGGAGATGATTCACCTGCAATACTTAGATATCGTACAGGCGTCAATTCAGTTATGAAAGAGGTACCTAAAGAGAGTTTTAAAGATTTTAAAGATGGAGATAAAGTCCATCTATACACCGATCCTGACGATCCTTATAAGGTCTTCTTCCCGCCTGTCTTCTCTCCGACAATAATATTCCTTTTTTTTGTAAGTGTTGTTCTTCTTATTTCAGGAATTAAGAATTTAGCGTATAATAGGGAGTGAACAGTGAACAGTGAATGGTGAATGGTAAAACAGGGAAGGTTTAAATTAAATAAGTCAAACCCTAACCCCTAAATCCTGTATTTTATGGAGGAAAAAAATGAAAAGAATAACTCTGATTTGTCTTATAATAATATTAACATCTATAATCTCATTATCAATAACATATGCGCCAAATGATAAAATCTGGATAGCTTATGATGTTTACAATGAACCACTTGAAAAGATAATCGAGATACATCCGAATTGGGTCTTTCGAGTCTTAAATATATGGGGAAATACTCTAGATGATGGAAGACAATATTCACAAGATGCCGGAAGATTTATAAAGATCTTGTCTGAAAACAATATTAAGTCCTCTGCTATGATAGGTGGAATAAGTATATCATCAAAGGATAAAAAAGACTTTATAGAGGCTTCAGCAGCAAGGAATCCGCTTGGGAAAATAACCGGTGTCGATAATAAGACATTACATGGTTGCTATAATCGAATAGAATGGCGACAAAGACTTGAGACACTTTTTGATATAGCGGTCAAGAGTGGTGTCAGTGCAATTGAGCTTGATCAACCTTCACAGGAGCATTGGAGAGGAGAGTGTTATTGTAATACATGTAATGAGGGTTTTACAAAATGGCTTATAAAAAACAACATCAAGGATATTGATAAGGATTTTGATTATGTTGCTTTTCTTAAAAAGAATAACATGGCACATATAAATGAAGGGGATCGAGAGATAGTATCCCCATACGGTAAATTATACTGGAAATATCAGATAGAAAAAGATCGAAAAAATATTGGTAGGATCACTGATGAGTTTAATAAAAGACATAAAGGATTAAAGTTCTTTGGAAACACATGGGGATTAGCTGGTGAGTATATTCCAGCTGTCCCGTATTATTCAAATATCGATATAGCAGGTGATATGAGGACACCCTGGATATGGGAGCCTGACAAAGATCGATTCGGAGCACCTTTTAACAGTTGGATACCAGTTGTAAAACTTGCCAGAGCTATCGATAACTCTAAATCTATACTATCATTTCTTGATACATATCCATATGAGAGAATACTTGAGAAAGAACATGATAGAAAGGATGATGTTCTTGCTCAGTTTGCAAGTGAGATAATAGCCTCAGGCGCAGAATTTGTGTTTCCGTATTCAAACAGGGTAGCCTATAGAGATATAAGTGGTTTTGATCATGAAAGAATGAAAGATTTTATCAGATTTTTAAAAGATAAAAAGGAGCTTTTCGGGAAACGAAAATCTGAAAGTCCAATACTACTTATCGTCGACGAAGATGAAGCTGTTTTAAAGAGGTTTATGAAACAGTATTGGGCTATAGCTTATCTTATAATTGATAATTCTCTTGATTTTGATGTTGTATTTAGAAAAGACCTTGTAAATACAGATATAACATCATATAAAAAGATAATCGATTGTAAAAAATATTCGGAAGATATTTTCCGATATTGTTATGATAAGAATGAGAATTATATAAAAGAAGTGAAAAAAAAGATAAGTGATATAAAATCCCCTTATTCTTTTGACGGTGATAAATACACAAGAGTTTTCAGAGCTAAAGATAAAAATAAACTTATAGATTATATTGTACCGACTGATATTGATAACAAAAAGAGTATGAAAATTTATTTTAATGAGACCGATAAGGATCTTGAGGTAAGTACTTTTCCAGATTCAATAAAAGTTAAAAAGGATTTAAAGGACGGAAAAAGAATTCTTGAATTAGATACAAAGCCGTTTTTAATAATCCTAAAAAAAACACTTGAAAATAAGTAGTATATAGTGTAATATTACAATACAGTAATATCAAACAGGAGGAAGAATGAAGAATTTGATAAGATTGACTGTATTCACACTAATCTTTGTATTCATGTTCTCTACAGTTGCTTTTGCAGCAGGAGATTGTGATGGAGGTCAGTGCCCATTACCAACACCTGATGATGATAATGGTGGTTGTGACGACGGACAGTGTCCGCTTCCTACCCCAGGTGATGATTGTGATGGAGGTCAGTGCCCACTACCTGTACCTGATGATGGTGGATGCGACGATGGACAGTGTCCATTACCAGTAGAATAATAAATTCTCACCAAATAAACAAACGCCCTTTGAGGGCGTTTTTTTTTTCTTTGAAAAAAAGCAGGTGATAAAATAGAATATAAGCGGAGGGTTTATGTCTTATATTGATAGATTGATATTTAAAACAAAAGCATTTGAAAAAAACGAAAACATGGATAACTTATTTAACAAAGCTATGATAGAGGCTTTTTCGTATCATTACAGTAATAGTGATAGTTTTAAAAGACTATGTGATTATTATAAAAAAACTCCTGAAAATATAAAGGATTACAGAGATATACCATTTTTCTTTACTGGAGTACTTAAAAAGTACGATACGATTACGGGTAAAAAGGAAGATGTAAGGTTAAGTCTTTCATCCTCTGGTACAGGTGGAAAAAAGACCTATATTTATTTGGATCAGATATCACTTGATAGAATAACTTGTATAGTAAATTCAATATTTGATGATATGGGAATGGTATCAGAAATCCCATCGAATCATATATGTTTCACTTATGATCCAGAGGTGGCTCATGATGTAGGGACAGCTTTTTAAGATAAGATGCTTACCTCGCTGGCTGGGCCTGCAGAGGTCTTTTATACTATGAAATATAATGCTGAAAAGGATGATTTTGAACTAGATGTCGAAGGCACTATTGAAAAACTTATAGAATTTTCAAAAGATAAAGATACTCCTTTAAGGATTCTCGGTTTTCCTGCTCATCTTTATTTTACTCTTCAGGAATATTATAAAAAAGGTAATCCTCAGTTGAAGTTTGATGAAAGATCTTTTGTTATTACAGGTGGTGGTTGGAAAAATCATACTGGGAAAGAGATACCCAAAAATGAATTTAAAAAACTTCTTTCAGATATGCTTGGACTTCCACTTGAAAATATAAGAGATCATTTTGGTATGGTAGAACATGGTATTCCATATGTTGATTGTGAACATGGAAATCTTCATGCTCCTGTTTACTCTAAAGTCTTTTCTGTAGACCCAAAAAATTTGAATATTAATAAAAAAGGGGAAGAAGGAATACTTGCACTTTATTCACCGTATATAAACTCATATCCATCTCTTGCGGTTCTTTCAACCGATAAAGCTGTTATAAGAGATGATTGTCCTTGTGGTCGTGGTGATTATATTGATCTTATTGGAAGAGCTGGTAAGAAAAAACATAAAGGCTGTGCGATTGTGGCACTGGATAAACTCAGGGGGCAAATTGATAATAAATAAAGATTTTGAAAAAGAGATTCTAAGGTTAAGAAAAGCATCTCAAAGAATGAGTGAGATCAAAAATGATGAACTATTTTCCTTCTTCGATCGTCTCAGTCGACTTTGGGACCCTGAACACGGTAGTTATTATAAAGAAGCTTATGAGAGACTTCCAGAGGTCTTAAATTATTCAAAGGATATGGTCAGAGATGGTCTCGATGTTGTCAGAGCGATGATTGATAAGGGAAATATTAGATTTGATATAGAAAAGAGTTTTGGTGATGAGGATATTTTAGAGGATTTTAAATATTCTTTTGATACCAGGACGCATCTTAAGTTCAGACCTCTAGGCATTGTTGCTCATATCTCAGCTTCAAATGTCTTTTTATCCTGTGTTGATTCTCTTGTAAGTTCTATAATCACAAGGAACTCGTCTATTTTAAAGATGCCAAGAGTTGATCGGTTTTTCCCGAAACTATTCTTTTCATCTATAAAGGAAGCCGACAAAACTGGAGTGATCTCAGAAAATATCTCACTCTGGGATTTTAGAGGTGGCAGTAAGGAAGTAGAGGAAATATTAAAAAAATATTGTAATGGGATCGTCGTTTGGGGTGGAAGAGAAGCTATAGAGTCCTATAGAAAAGATCTTCCGATTGATACACGACTTATTGAATACGGTCCAAAGTACTCGTTCTCAATAATACATAGAAAAGATAGGATGGATGATGTCATAGAAAGATGTTCGATGGACTCGATCATGTGGGAACAGGCAGCCTGTTCTTCCCCTCATATAATATTCGTTCCTGAAGAACTCGTAATGGAGTTTGCAAAAGGTCTTTATGAAAGTATAGAGAAAAACAGTAATATCTATCCTGAACCTGAACTTGATATCGATACACAGACCGAGATAATGAAGTATCATAGACTTGGAGAGGCAGCTGCTGCATTTGATGGAGCAATATTTTTGAACTCGGGAAAGGATAACGCCTCCGTTCTTGTAAAAAAGACAGAGGAGCTTGAGACTACATGTCAATTCAGAAATGTAATAGTATCTCCATATAAAGAGCTTGAAGAGATATATAAAAAAGCTCAGACCGTTGGACGATATATTCAGACAGTCAGTATTTGGGCAGAGAGAACAGACTTTTTCAGTATAACAGAAAGGCTTGCTCATATTGGTGCGTTCCGATTTACAGTTCCTGGCGAGATGTATACCGGAAAGAACGGTGTTCCTCATGATGGTGAATATCCACTTAGAAAACTAGGTGATTTTATTCATATCGAGCATCTGAATATTGATAAGAGAAATGAAATATATGAGTTTGCTAAAGAAAGGACAGAGTTTTATCAAAATAGAGATGAAAAAAAACTCCTAACAAGAAACGAATGTTTTGAGAACTCGCCACCTTTTTCAAAGAGTATGCTTTCATCCGATAAACTATCAGGTTTTATCTTTTCATCTGGTGGTACTACTGGTAGACCAAAATATGCTCTATATTCAAGTCAGGATTTTGATATTATGACAAGAATACTTGCACAGATATACAGAGATGGAGGTATCAAAGAGACTGATAGAGTAGCAAATGTCTTTATTGCAGGAAATCTATGGACCTCTTTTCTTGTGGCTAATGAAGCTCTTAAAAAGATCGGATGTCTTAACTTTCCTATAGCCGGAAACTCGGATTTTGAAGTCATTGATAGATATCTTGAGAGATTTAAGATAAACGCTATTGTTGGATTACCATCAATCATAATTAGAATGGCAGAGATCTGTGAGGAAAAAGGTCTTAATATAAAAATAGACACAATCCTTTATGGTGGAGAACATTTTTATAAGGGTGCCAGAGAATATGTAAAAAAAGTATGGGGAGTAAAAAGGATCTCTTCAGCAGGATATGCTGCTGTAGATACTGGTCCGGTTGGATATCAATGTGAACATCTTGATGGTGCACTCCATCATGTGTGTAAGGATTTTGTGAATCTTGAACTAGTGGATCAGGAAGAAAACTTTATAAAAGAACCCAACACTCCAGGTGAGATTGTCGTCACAGATATAAACAGATATATGATGCCGATCATAAGATTTAGGACAGGAGATATGGGAAGATTTGTTGATATTAATTGCCCTTGTGGTTTTAAAGGAAAGACTTTTGAACTTTTAGGAAGATGTGATGATGTCATTGTTGCTGGAAGTACGAACCTTGAGCTTTCATCTCTTGATATTACAGCCAGTGAGTTTAAAGGTCTATCTGCAATTTGGCAGGTGCAGGTGATCACGGAAAATAGTAAGGACAAAGTCTTATGGTATATAGAAAAAAGAAACGATTCAATTGAAGTCTCATCCGATGATGTCATGCAGGTGCTTTTCAAACATGCAAAGAATATCAAAAAGACAATGGAATCCGGATGGCTTGACTTCGAGGTTAGAATAGTTGGTTCAGGTGAGATAGAGAGAATAGAAAGAACTGGTAAGGTTAAAAAAGTTATAGATAAGAGAAAGACACAATAGATTCCGGAGGGAGATCTTATGTTTAAGTATAACAGTCAGTTATATACAGATGTCAGGATAGAGAAAAGTTTTTCGACTAATATAAGATTCAGACAAAAAGAGATGGAAAACTTTCTTGAGAGAGAAGAAAATGGAGTCTTTATAAGGATTTACAACGGCTCTAAATGGTATTATTCCTCTTTTACCGATATTAAAAAGATACAGCAGGAGATCGATATTCTATCAGATCTTGCTTTGAAGGAAAAGAGAGAAAATGATCTTCTTGAGGAAGTATTTGAGATAAATACTGGTGATCAGAGATTGTTTTTTAAAGAAAAAGTATCCGATATAAAGAGTTCTAAAAAGATAAATCTTCTCAAATCCTATTTCCCTCTGCTTAATCAGGAACCTCTACTTAAGACATTTACAGCTACATATCTGGATAAATATATTGAGAAAGAGTTTGTATCATCACTTGGGACAAGACTTAAACATGATTTTCAGTATGCCGGAGTGATATTTGGAATGAACTTTTCCAATGATAATGATGTATTTCAGGAAAAATTCAGTTTTGCATCCGATGATTTTAAAAGATTAAACACTTTGACTTCAAAATTAGCTAAACAAATCAAGGATTCTGTGAATTTTCTAAATAATGCAAAGCCAATAGAACCAGGTAAGTATACAGTGGTTTTATCTCCTTCTGCTGCGGGTGTCTTTGCTCATGAGAGTTTTGGTCATAAATCCGAATCTGACTTTATGATAGGCGATGATACTATGGCAAAGGAATGGAAGATCGGAAAAAAAGTAGGTGCAGATATACTTTCTATAGTGGATGATGGAAATGAAAGAGGAATGGGTTTTTGTCCATATGACGACGAGGGTACGAGTGCGAGAAAGACTTATCTTATAAAGGATGGATATCTATCGGGAAGACTTCATAGCTGTCTTACAGCAGCTTTGCTTGGAGAGAGCGGAACAGGAAATGCAAGAGCTTTGAACTTTCAGTTTGAACCTATTGTAAGGATGACGACTACATATATTGAAGCTGGCGATATGACAAAAGAAGAGTTGTTTAAAAGTGTGAAAGAAGGGATTTATGTGCAGTCTATCAAACATGGCTCCGGCCTTTCTACCTTTACACTTGCACCATCTTTAGCATGGTATATAAAAGACGGAAAGATATCACATCCTGTAAAGGTCTCTGTTGTGAGCGGAAATGTTTTTGAGACTTTATCAAAGGTAGAGGCTCTTTCAGATGAAGTTGAACTTCTTTCATTTGCAGGAGGAGGATGTGGAAAGATGGAACAATATCCACTTCCCGTTGGGTTTGGTGGTCCGTATGTAAAAGTAAGCGAATTGATGGTTCAATAATAGGGGGTATCATGCAGTTTGAAAAATATACGATAGACGAAAGACAGACAAGTGTAAGTATTGAGAATTCAGAGACAGCATCACTGAGAAGAAAAAATATTAAAAAGACTGGAATAAGAGCTTTTGATGGTAAAAAAATGGGTATCTCAGGTTTTCTGGGAAACGACGGAGAAGCAATTGCCAAGAAGAAAGCTGTAGAAAACCTAAAACGAGGTGTGGATTACCGATTTGAACTTGAACAGGATATCTCAAGAAATGAGATAGATATCAAAAGAAAAATAAGTGATGATGAATTGTTGAAAATAGCTGATAATACTACGAACTGGATAAGCTGTGAGTTTGATGATTTTAGATTTTCCGGAAGATTTTTTACAACTATGAACAAGACGATGCTTGAAAATACTTCAGACCTTTCACTTTCGCATGAGATCGGGTATTTTTCAATGTATTATACTTTTAAGAAAAAATCATCAACAAGTATCTTCGATGGGTTCTTGTCTTATTCGGGAAGGGATTTTGAGATCGAAGCTTTTAAAAGATACTCATCTGATCTTTTAAAAGCTTATGATAATAAAGCTAAATCACCTTCAAGCAGGATGCCCGTTATCTTTGCAGAGGAAGCTGTGCTTGGAAAACTCTTTAATGAGCTTAATCCGCATCTAATAGAATCAGGAAGTTCTCTTTTGTCGGGAAAGATAGATAAAAAGATCTTTTCAGAAAAATTCAATCTGATAAATGGAAGGATAGCTGGTGTGGATCTTGAACCTTTTTTTGATTCTGAAGGAGTCGTTCCGGATAATGGGATATTTGAAATAATCAAAGATGGCGTGATAATCAGTCCCTATACCGACAAAAAAATATCTGAAAAGTATGGATTTAAAAAGACTGCGAATGCTTCATCAGCTTATGATGGTATGCATTCACCTTCACCACAAGGTCTTCGGATGGAGACAACTGGAAATGATCTTATAGATGTTATAAATGATGAGAAATGTATTCTTGTCGTTATGGCATCTGGTGGAGATTATACCTCGAGCGGAGATTATAATACTCCTGTTCAACTATCATTTTTAGTTGAATCGGGCAAGATCACAGCAAGGTTACCTGAACTATATTTAAGTTCTAATATATTCAGTATGTATGGTGAGGATTTTATCGGTGTAGCCAGTGATCCTTTTAGAAAGGGAAACCTGGAAAGAGTGTTTGGTGCATATATGAAAATAAGTTCTCAGGAAACAGATGTATAATCAGAGTATAGTCATAAATGAAAGGATAAAAGGAAGTGTTTTAGCATTTTATCTTAGGACATTTGTGCTTATGACACTGGGAATACTAGCCTTTTTAGAGGCGTATACAATGCCTGGAAAAAGGCTTATCTATGCTTTTTATCTTCTTATATTTTCTTTTTTCAATACTCTTGTCTATTATATTCTCTATAAAAAGAATATTATAAGAAGACCTTATGATATAACAACTATATTTCTTGATATATGTGTTATAAGCTCTCATATATTTATTTTTGCGATGTTGGAAAACAAAACAGCTCCAATGACATCAGCTTCTTTATTTCTATACCCTATATTTATAATAATCTCAGCTATTAGTACCGAAAAGAGAAACATTGTTTTTGCAACGGTATTTTCCTGTTTTGCTATGGCTTTTAACTATTTTTATTTTTTAAGATTGCACGATTTTGAATTTGCGTCAGGTAATGTAGTAGGACAGTTTTTCAGGATATCCTATGTTATGATTTCGGGTATACTATTGTTTTTCTTATTAATGAGAATAGAAAGATTGATGGCATCAAAAGAAAAGGCGTTTAATGAAAATATTATTAATAGAGAAAGGTTAGATCTTGAAAAAAAAGAAAAAGACCGATTGAATTATAAATTGAATCATATTAAATCAAATATTCAAAAGGATTATTTCTTTTATTCCCTGACTCCGGATGGTAATTTTATATATTTGTCTCCTTCGATCGAAAAGGTTTTAGGATATAAAGTAGATGAGATGGGAAGTGATATCTCGGAATATCTTACTGATAATCCTATAAATAATAAGGGTTCTGATGTGAAATGGAATTCAATATATGAGATCGAGGTTTACACAAAGGATAAAAAAAGAAAATATTTACAGATTGTTGAAATTCCGATATTTTCCGAGGATGGTAAACTAATATCAATCGATGGTATTGCTCATGATATAGATGCGGATAAAAAGAGAAATGAAGAACTGAAAAGATCCGAAAGGAAATTAAAGTTCTATTCCGAAAGGATCACACATATCAGAGAAGAAGAGAAAAAGAGAATCGCAACCGACCTTCACGATAAACTGGGTGTCATGGCTATTTCAATTGGATCAAACTTAAATATTGCTACAGAGGATATTTATGAAAAAGATCTTAAAAGTGCAGTTAAAAATCTCAAAAACACCTCAAAGATCCTCAAGGATTACATAGCTGATCTTAAAAATATTGCTGTAGAACTAAGACCTCCAAATATTGATATGATCGGTTTAGCGGCAGCAATGCAGTTGTATTTCGAAAAGATCGAAGAAAAAAACAATATAAGGATACACTTTGATTATTCTTTTGATATAAGACCAAGCGAGAACATATCGATAAATCTATATAGAATAACCCAGGAAGCTTTAACAAATATAATTAAATATAGTAAAGCAAAAAATGTGAATGTAAGACTTATAAAAAAAGATAAATCGTTGAGACTTAATATTAAAGATGATGGAAAAGGTTTTGATATAAGTGAGATAGATGCGACACCTGTATATAAC
>PKTG01000093.1 GCA_002869225.1 Candidatus Muiribacterium halophilum
ATCACCGGAATTGCCTGGTGTTATAACACAGATAATGGTAAAAAACGGAGATAAAGTAAAAAAGGATAAAACGGTTTTATTTGAGACTGATTCTAATACGATCCAAAAGAACCTGGAAAAATCCAAACAGGGTATGTCTCTGGCAAAATTGAAATTAGAGGAATCTAAAGCAAATCTTGAAAAGATAGAAGCAGAGTACGATAATGCGAAAGCTGAATATGAAAGGAATCAGATGCTTTTTGAAAAAAAAGCGATAAGTGATCGTACTTTTGAATCGATATCAACTAAATTTAAAAGTGCAAAAGCAATGGTAAGATATGGAAAAAGTCTTGTCTCGCTGGCAGAGGAAAGTGTAAAACAGGCTCAGATAGATATTTCTCTTGCTCAGGATACTTTAAATGATACAAAGATAGAAGCACCAATTGATGGAGTAGTTGTTGCTAAGATGACTGAGATAGGTGAGATGGGAGCTCCAGGTGTTCCTGTCATCAAGATAGTAGATATTAAAAATCTTGAAATAAAAGCGTACATTCCAGCCAAATATTATTCTCTTGTAAAGGAAAACATGACTGATGTAGTTGTAAATTACGAAAATAAAGAAGTTAAAAGACTCAAAGTCTCTTATAAAAGTCCTATAATCGATTCCACATTCAGAACTTTTGAAATAAGAATGGATACAACTAGTGATAATGATATTCTTGTACCTGGAGCTTTGGTCGATGTAAGGATAATCTTTGATAGTTCAGAAAAGAAAGTCATACCTGAGACCGCAGTAATTAAAAGAGGTACAACAGATGTTGTATTTATAGCTGAAAATGGTATTGCAAAAGAAGTAGCTGTAAAACCTGTTTTTTCAAAAGATGGAATTGTAGTTCTTGATGATTATAAAAACCTTATGAATAAAAAAATTATTACCACTGGAAATAATCTTCTTGAAGATGGTACTAAAATAATAATAAATCAGGGGAGGTAATAATGTTTTTATCAGATGGTTCACTAAAACGACCGGTAGCGATGTTATGTCTTGTAATAGCATTGGTCTTTCTTGGATTTAATTCATATAGAAAACTTGGACTTGAGATGGTACCACAAATAGATATTCCTTATATAACAGTAACAACAGTATATCCTGGAGCAAATCCCGAAGATATTGAGGTTGATGTTGCAAAAAAAATAGAAGATGCAGTTATGACTATAAGTGGTATTAACCATGTCAACTCTGTTTGTATGGAAAATCTGGTTCAGACTATTATAGAGTTTAACATCGGTGTTGATGTTGATGTGGCAGCAAATGATGTAAGAGAAAAGATAGATCTTAAACTTGCTGAATTTCCGGATGATGTTGAAAAACCAATCATATTAAAATTGGATATTAATGCTAAACCTATTGTAAACCTTGCCCTTACAGGAAATATGGACCTTGCAACGCTTTATGAATATGCTGATAATGAACTTAGAGATCGACTATCTACTATTCAGGGAGTAGCTAACATCGAACTTCTTGGTGGAGCTAAAAATGAAGTGCATGTGATCATAGATAAAAATAGACTTGCAGAAAAAAATCTTAACAGTGTTCAGGTGCTTAGTGCATTGGGTTCGGGAATGGCGACCCTTCCTGCTGGAAGAATAAGAACAGACAAGCAGGAATTTTCAGTTAAGTATTATGCAGAGTTCAATGATATATCTGAAATTGGTAATATTCAGCTTAGTTCAAAAGACGGTAAGAGGGTCTTTCTTAAAGATGTAGCAAAGATCACAATGGGTTCTGAGGAGGTAAGACAAAAATCTTTCTTTAATGGAGAAAAAGCTATAGCAATAAAACTCGTAAAAAGATCTGATGCTAATACTGTTGAGGTCGTAGATTCGATAAAAAAGAGCATGGACGAGATCAAACAGTATCTTCCTAAAGGTATGAAGCTTAATTGGGTATCTGATAGAGCCAATATAATCAGAAATACTCTGAACAATACTATAAGTAATATTTTTATTGGAATTTTACTTACAGCACTTATTCTGTTCTTTTTCCTGTTTAATCCAAGATCAACTATCATAGTTGCTATAACAATGCCAATAACTATTATAATATCTCTTTTCTTCCTTAAACTACTTGGTTTTACATTAAATATAATGACTCTTTTAGCTGCGGGTCTTTCCGTTGGTGTTCTTGTAACAAATTCGATTGTTGTTATGGAAAATGTCGTTGATAAATTAAAACATCATGATAATCCATGGCATGCTGCTAAAGAGGGAACAGCGGAGGTCGCAGTTGCAGTAATGGCAGGAGTTGGAACAAATGTAGTTGTACTTTTGCCAATTGGTATGATGGGATCGATAATCGGTATGATGTTCAGACCTTTTGCCTGGACAATGCTTGTTGTAAACGCAGTATCATTATTTGTATCCTTTACTCTTACACCGATAGGCTCTGCATTTCTTTTAAAGAAGATGGATGAAGATAATGTTTTTCATAAGTTCGAACAAATAGTTATGAAACGATTAAACGCTATAATATCTGGTTATATGTCTTTTATAACTCCAAAACTGTCAACAATAAGAGGATGTATAACTCTTATTTTTATAACCTTTATAGTGTTTCTTTCAGGGTTATATCTGTTGACAAAAACCGGGTTTAACTTTACTCCAAAGATGGATCAGGGTGAGATGCTTATCACAATGGAGTATCCAACAAGTCAGAATCTTGATACTACTATAAAAAGGACAGAAGGGATTAGAAAAGATCTTTTAGAGATCAATGGTATAGATAAAGTGCTTATCACTGATGGAAAGATAGAAGGAATGCTTGGTCAATCATCCGAAGGTGTAAATGTTGCCCAGATACAGCTGTTTTTTGTTGATAGAGATAAAAGAGAAAAAGAGACAATCGAGCTTCTTGATGTTGTAAGAGAAAAGATGAAAAAGTATCCTGGGATCATATCGAGTGTAAGTATTCCAAGCATTATGGGTGGTCAGGAACTTCCTATCGAGATGAATATCTCTGGACCTGATCTGAAGAGACTTGAGAATGTTGCCAGAAAAATAAAAGGTATTGCCTTATCAATCGATGGATTTAAAGAACCTGATATAACAGTAAAAGATGGTAAAAATGAGATAAGACTTACACCAAGAAGGAATATCATCAAGGATATAGGACTTTCAGTGAGTTCTCTTGGGATCATGCTAAGGACAAATCTAGAAGGAATAATCGGAGGAACTTTTAAAAAAGGTGACAGAAGTTATGACATAAGAGTCAAGATGGCAGAAAAGAAAGGAAAATCTCAACTTGATGAGTATATGATATCACTTCCTGATGGCTCAAAAGTCCCTATGATCGGAGTAGTCGATAAAGAAGAGACAACTTCAGCTGCAAAGATAATAAGAGTTGACAAGAAAAGAACTATAAAATTATATTCTAATCTCGAAGGGATTGCTCTGGGTGATGCTGTTAATACTCTTAAAAAAAGAATAGATGATGAAAATGTTCTTCCGGAAGGTTATAGTGTTAAATTTGCTGGAAGTTATGAAAGAATGGCTGAAGCGGGAGCGGAATTTGCAGAAGCTGCTTTACTTGCTATACTTCTTACTTATCTTGCACTTTCGGCTATATTGGAATCCTTTATAAAACCGATATTTATTATGACAACTTTGCCACTTGGTCTTATTGGAATAGCTTATGCATTATTCTTGACCGGGAACTCGATAAACATATTTGTCCTACTTGGAGCTGTAATGCTTATTGGTATTGTTGTCAACAACGCAGTCCTTATATTTGAAAGGATGCATGTTCTTATAGATCAGGGAATGCATGCTTCTAAAGCTATGATACAGGCTATACATGATGAGTTCAGACCGATCATTATGATAACTATTGCTTCTGTTCTTGGGATGGCACCTCTTGCTGTTGCAACCGGAGTTGGTAGTGAGCTAACAGTAGGAATAGGGATAGCTTCCGTTGGTGGTGTAATCGTATCCGGACTTTTGACTCTAATGATCATACCTGCATTTTATGAGCTATATTTAAAGATTACAGAAAAATTTTAGACCCCTCATAATAAATCTTTAGAAAAAATTTGAGCCTCTTTTAAAGAGGCTTTTTTTTTAGTGAAAAAAATTCACTTAAAACCCTGGTTTGTATAAAAAATCTATGATTAGTATAATTAAATTATTATAATTAAAATATTTTTTAAACAAAAAAGATAAACGGAGTTCGATATGGGTTTTTTAATCGTAATATTATTTGTTCTTATATTTTTATTATGGAACAAGGTGGTAAAACTTGAGGATAGGATAGATGCTATTGTAAAGAGGGATATACAAAGACAGAAAGATAGTCAAAGAATTGAAATAAATAAAGAAAAAGAGAAGATAAGTTTTCAGAATGAAGATAATATCACGAAAACTTCAGAGAAAATTCCTGAAAGTATAGTCAAAATAGGATCTAAAAAAATCAATGAAAAGGCAATTCAGGAAGCAATTAAAACTCCGGTTTTAAAAATAAAAGATGCAGATGATATAAAGAAAGCAGAACCTGAAGTAAAACCGTTAAGGCCGGACGAAAGAACAATAATAAGAAATAAGCAAACAATAAACACAGTTGATCAGAAAAACGACATAAAAATAACAACAGAACAAAAGACTTATGAAAAGAATGAGAAAAAACGTTCTGATTTCTGGAAAAATGCTGAAAAAAAGTTTCTGGAAAACTGGACAGGAATTTTAGGAGCTGTGTTTGTTGTAGCTGGAACCGGATTCCTGGGCGTATACGCTGCCTTAAAAGTATCACCTTTATTTAGATATATGATGTTATCAATTACCGCTCTCGCATTATACTTCATTTCCTATTATGTAAATAAAAAAGAGTATTGGAAAAATATAAGTCTATGGATAAGAAGTAGTGGTGCTGC
>PKTG01000011.1 GCA_002869225.1 Candidatus Muiribacterium halophilum
CCAAAATCTCTAAGTTTTGGCACTTCCATCTCACATACCTTCTTAGCATACTTACACCTTGTCCTAAACGGACATCCTGAAGGTTTGTTAAGCGGATCCGGCACATCGCCTTCTAATATCTCTCTATGTCTATTCCTTTTTTCAGGATCTGGTACTGGAACTGAGGAAAGCAATGCTCTAGTATAAGGATGAAGTGGTTTATCATATAATCCACCAGAAGGTGCGACCTCTACTACCGTACCAAGATACATAACAGCTACCCTATCGGATATATGTTCAACTACACTTAGATCATGAGCAATAAAGAGATAGGTTAAATCAAATTCATTCTGAAGTTCATATAAAAGGTTAAGCACATGTGCCTGTACGGAAACATCAAGTGCTGAGACAGGTTCATCTGCTATAATCAGACTTGGCTTTACAGCAAGAGCTCTTGCTATTCCGATCCTCTGTCTTTGACCACCTGAAAATTCATGTGGATACCTGTACATAACACTTTCTTCAAGGCCTACTTTAAAAAGAAGTTCCTTTACAAGCTGTTTCCTATCCGCTTTTGTCTCACCTATTCCGTGAATTATAAGAGGCTCCTCGACTATACTACCGATTGACATCCTTGGATTTAGCGAAGCATAAGGATCCTGAAATATCATCTGCATCTGCCTTCTTATACGATCCTTATAGATGTCACCTTCCGTTACGACATCTATGACCTGTTCTTTTTCATAATCATTAAAATATATATTTCCAGCATTAGCTTTATAAAGATCTATTATAGTCCTTCCAGTAGTTGTTTTCCCACAACCCGATTCTCCAACAAGACCAAGTGTCTCACCTTTGTATAAAGTAAGGTTTACATCATCAACAGCTTTAGTCTCAGCCACTTTACGACTAAATATACCACCATATACAGGAAAATATTTTTTTAACCCCTGTACTTCTAGCAATATATTATTTTTCTTCATATCTGCATAATTCATATTAATATTCCCCTTCTACACAAAGTGACATCTTACAAAATGACCAGGTTTTACTTCTTTCAGTTTAGGTTCCTGAACAAAACATCTTTCCTGAGATCTTGAACATCTAGTATTAAATTTACAACCTCTTGGAAGATGAAATATTCCCGGAACTATTCCTGGAATAGTATACAGTTTTTTATCTTCTCTTTTAAGATCTACTCTAGGTAAAGATTCCATAAGACCATGAGTATATGGATGAAGTGGTTCTCTAAAAAGATCTTTTATAGTAGCACTTTCCATAACTTTTCCGCAGTACATTACTGTAACATGGTCACACACTTCTGCTACCACTGCAAGATCATGAGTAATAAGCATAATAGAAGAATCTTCATTTTGCTTTTTTATATCAAGCATAAGATCAAGTATCTGTGCCTGAATAGTCACATCAAGAGCTGTTGTAGGCTCATCAGCTATCAGAATTGATGGATTGCACGATAATGCCATTGCTATCATAGCTCTCTGCCTCATTCCACCTGAAAATTGATGAGGATAATCATCTATTCTTTTTTCAGGTGCAGGTATTCCAACTAATCTTAACATCTCAATAGCCTTGTCTTTTGCTTCCTCTTTATCAAGATCCTGATGAAGCAGTATTGATTCCATTATCTGATCACCAATCGTAAAAACAGGGTTAAGAGATGTCATAGGCTCCTGAAATATCATAGCTATCTTGTTTCCACGTATCTTACGCATCTCTTTTTCAGATAATTTAAGTAAATCCACATCATTAAACAATATCTCACCATCGACTATTTTTCCTGGTGGAGATTCTATAAGTCTCATAATCGACATAGCTGTAACACTTTTTCCTGAACCGGATTCACCGACTATTCCCATAACATTACCTTTTTCCAGGGTAAGCGAAAGTCCGTCTACAGCTTTTCCTTCACCTTCATCAGTGTAAAAAAAAGTCTTTAGATTGTTTATTTTTAAAATTTCATTCATCATCAATACTCCATCATCTCAGTCTAGGGTCAAGTGCATCCCTGAGTGCTTCTCCTACAAGATTGTAACAAGTAACTGTTATAAAAATCGCAAGACCAGGATAAAACATAAGCCACCATGCAAGATCTATATACTCTCTACCAGAAGCTAAAATGTTTCCCCAGCTAGGTTGCGGTACAGGAACACCAAAACCCAGGAAGGATAATCCTGATTCCGCTAAAATAGCTCCAGCAATCCCAAAAGTTATACTTATAAGAACCGGTGTTATAGCATTAGGTAATATATGTCTGAAAATTATCCTTAAATTTGAAGCACCTATAGTTCTTGCTGCCATAACAAATTCTCTTTCTCTTAAAGCGATAAATTGACCTCTGATAAGCCTTGCTATACCTGTCCATCTCGTCAGACCTATAACTACCATTATCGTATATATACTTTGAGGAAGATATGCTATTAGTGCAAGAAGTAAAAACATAAACGGAAAACACATAACCACTTCAATAACTCTCATTATCAAAAGATCCACTTTTCCGCCGAAATAACCTGCGATAGAACCTATAATAATACCTAATAAGGAAGCTATTCCCATTGAAATAAGACCAATCGTAATGGAAACTCTGGTTCCATATACCATTCTTGAAAATATATCTCTTCCAAGTTCATCGGTTCCAAACCAGTAAGTAGAATTAGGTGCAAGCAGTTTGTTTTCCAGATTTATCTCAAGAGGATCAAAACGGCAAATAATAGGAGCAAATATTGCTGTCAGGATCAAAATCACGATTACGGACAATCCTAAAACAGCAAACTTATTCGCAAAAAATCTTTTCATTGCATAATCTAACATAGAATATTTTTTTGCCATCTTTCCTCCTTTATTTTAATCTTATTCTTGGATCTACAAGTGAATAAAGCAGATCAGTTATAAGTAAAGCCACAAGTACTAATGTAGCAGATATTACAGTTGAAGCCATTATGACAGGATAATCTCTCATCTGAAGCGCTGTAAAGAAAAGTCTTCCAACTCCCGGCCATGAAAAAATAGATTCCATTATTACAGATCCACCAATAAGTCCGGGTAATATTCCGGCAAATAAAGTCACAATAGTAATAAGGGAATTCCTTAAGACATGTTTAAATATTACTTTAAATTCAGAAAGTCCTTTCGCTCTGGCCGTTCTTACATAATCCTGTCTAATATTTTCAAGCATTGATCCTCTCATATATCTCGAAAGTCCTGCAAGTGCACCAAGTGAAAGACAAACTGTTGGAAGTATAAGATGATGTACTCTATCCCAAAATCTTGTCCATGTAGGCATAAGATCGTAAATATCGGATTCCATTCCGCCTAAGGGTAATACTCCCCAGTGAACACCAAAATATTTCAGCAGCATAAGTGCTACCCAAAATCCTGGAGCAGAATAAAACATAAACAGGAAGACTCCGATTATTCTTTCCGTAGTGGAGTTGTGTTTTACCGCAGAAAATATACCTATGGGAACTGCTATAATATAAATCAGCAGTATCGATGCTATATTCAATATTATCGTATTTGGCAATCTGGACAGTATCTTTTCTGCAACCGGTCTACCATCAGGTGCGAAAGAATCTCCAAAATCAAATCTGGCCAATCTTTTCAACCAGTCAATATACTGAACTAATATTGGTTTATCAAGACCATAAAGCTCTCTCATCTGCATAACTATTTTTTTCGAGCTTTCAGCGTTCATCATACCACCTGTAGATAATTCTGCAGGATCTCCTGGTGCAAGATGAATAATTGCAAAGGTTATTAATGTGATACCAAGAAGTGTTGGTATCATAAGCATTATTCTTCTTAAAAGATAATCTAACATTTATGAGCTACTCCCCGGGATATAATTGTAATTCTTTAGGTACAAAAGCACCTTTATAGGACTTAAAATCCCACTTATAACCGTTCATAAGAAATTTATCAAACAATCCTTCGGCTGCATCTGGGAATCCAACATTGGTCATATTATACCAACCATAAGGATAGAAAACAGTATTCTTTATTCTTTTATGAACAGTCTCAATATCTGTTCTTATGTATAGAAATAGATAAGGCTGATCATCAGCTATAAGTTCATGAACCTTGTTGTATAATTTAGATCTTTTTCCAAGATCCATCTCTCTTCTTCCCTTTTCAATAAGCTTATCTACCTCTGTATTCCTATAACCTATTTTATTTAATCCAGTCTCGGTCTGTGAAGAATGCCAGATCGCATATGGATCATGGTCTAGTCCAAGAGACCATCCCGCAAGATAAGCAGTGAATTGTGTTGTATCATAGGTCTTTTTCAAAAATGTTGACCACTCGAGTTGTTTTATATTCATAATGATACCGAGTTTTTTATAACTCGCCTGCATAAACGCTGCAACTTTTTTCCCAGTCGAACTAGATGATGGTACTAAAAGTTCGAACTCAAATTTAATACCGTTCTTTTCTCTTATACCATCTTTTCCAAGTTCCCAGCCAGCTTCATCAAGAAGTTTTTCAGCTTTTTTATCGTCAAATGGAATTGGTTTCACATCATGATTATACGCCCATGATTTAAGATAAAATGGTCCTGATATAAGTTCTGCATGACCAAAAAGAAGATTCTTAACAATGCTTTGCCTGTCAATAGCATAAGTCATAGCTTGTCTAACTTTTTTATCTGTGAAGAACGGATTTTGACCTGTCATATTCCAACCAACATATGTGTATGATGGAGCATAATACTCTTTAACATCATATATAGAGAAGATCTTATCTCCGACATCCGGTTTTTGTTTAGCCAGTTCATATTGCTGCGGAGTTATTATTGAGTTATCTATCTGCCCAATCTGCATCATCTGAAAAACTACAGCCTGCTCAGGAATTATTCTATAAATGACTTTATCAAAATATGGTCTTCCTCTAAAGTATTTATCATTCGCTTTAAGTACTACTTTTTTGTTTTCCTGCCAGCTTTCAAGAATAAACGGACCATTTCCTACAGGATTAATGTTATGAGAGGAACTCTTAAGTGTATGGTTTAAAGCATCTTTTTTGAAAATATGCTCCGGTATCACTGTCATTGTCCACTTTAAAAGTGCAGGAGCAAAAGGCTCAGCATAATGCACCTTAAAAGTAAGTTTATCTACAACCTCAAATTTTCTTACATTCTCATAACCAGCCCTTTTATTATTTGCCTGATTCTGCGGGTCCATTATTACATCATAAGTAAATTTAACATCTTTTGTAGTCAATGGTTTGCCATCATTCCATTTTAAACCATCTTTTAGATGAAAAGTAAACACAAGTCCATCTGGTGATACTTCAAAAGCTTCTACAAGATTAGGTATTAGTTTAAGATCGTCTGATATTTCCATTAAAGAATCATATATTTTTGAATTTATTGCTGAGGATGAAGTATCCGAAGCAACCACAGGATTAAGTGTTGGAGGGTCTGAGCTAAGTCTTAACATAAGCCAATCTCCAACCTCTGCTTTCCAATCCTTTTCCTGATTCCATTTTGCTATATTCTCTTTGCTTGCTCCTGAATCTCCAGCCTGACAACCAAAGAATATAAACGATATTATTAATACACTTATAAATAACCAGAATTTTTTCATAAAAGACTTTCCTCCTAATACATTACGGTACGATATTTCACATACCAATCACTTATACTGTTAAGACCTGATTCGCTAACCTTAACTCCTTTTATACGACGATTTATACTTACAAGAATATCATCTATATATAAGAAGGTATAAGGCATATCATCCATAATAAGCGAATGTATCCTGTTATAACACTCTTTTCTTATAGCTCTATCAAATGTTTTTCTGCCTTTTTCAAGCAATCTATCCACCTCTTTGTTTGAATAACTATAAAAGTTAAGTGCACCATCAGTGTGCCATATGTTATAAACATCCGGATCCTTATTTAGCTGCCATCCAACCATTACAGCATCAAAGTTCTTTGCATACATATGATTTTGAACAAGTGTTGTCCAACTCACAGGATTTATTATCATACGGACACCTATATCTTTCAGGTTTCTTTTGATAAATTTCAAAGCCATGTTTCTATTTGGTTCACTTCTATCCACTACCACTTCAAGTTCAAAAGGTTTTCCATCTTTATCAAGGATACCATCATCATCTGAATCTCTCCAACCCGCCTCATGCATCAGCTTTGCAGCTTTTGCAACATCATACGGAAGTGGCTTAATATCTTTGTTAAAAGCCCAGCTATATGGCAGAAAAGGTCCGTAACATATCTGACCAAGCCCTTCAAGGACACCATCTATTATTTCATGTCTGTTTATAGCTAATGTCAGAGCTTTTCTTACCCTTTGATCACTTAGTTTCTTTACCTTCATATTATATCCAAGGTACATATAATGACCACCAGTATAGTGCACAGCCATAAGTTTTTTAAGCTTCTCTTCATCGTCAAGAAGTCTTGTAAACTGAGTTGGGGTCAAAGAGGAAATATCTATCTTACCAAGCATAGTATCAAGATATATAATGGTCTGCTCTGGATTTATGCTGAAAATAAGTTTATCTATATAAGGAACTTTACCATGATAATTTCTATTTACCTCAAGTATTATCCTCTCGTCTGGAAGCCATTTATTAAGTCTATACTTACCTGTTCCGACAGGTTTTCTATTGTAATCTGATCTTATAAAATCTTTAAGATCATCATATTGACCGAAAATATGTCTTGGTATTATTCCAATCGACCATATTTCTATTGTCCTTGCAAAAGGCACTTTATACGATACCTTTATCGTATAATCATCTAGTATATTCACATCATCTACATACTCAAATAATGTATAAAGCTGGGACATATCTCCACCATCTGAATTATAGTTTTTAAATTTCATGATAGTGTCATAGGTAAACTTCACATCATAAGCGGTGAATAATTCACCATCATGCCATTTAACATTCTTCTTTAGATGAAAGATGACTTCTAGTCCCTGATCCAAAGTTTCCCAAGTCTCTGCAAGTACACCGATGAGTTTTAGATCCTTGTCATATTTGACAAGCCCCTCATATATCATATCAGAGACCTGCTGGGATGTAGAATCATTAATAAGCACCGGATTAAGTGTTATTGCATCTCTTGTTATTGCATTAACTATATACCCACCCGTTTCCTGAACTATTACCGCATCTCTTTTTTGATCCTTTTTTACAACTTCTTTCTTATTAACATCACAAGATATGAGGAAAACTGAAAGAATAAGCGTAATAATCAAATAACCATACTTTTTATACATGTCTTCCTCCTACTTATACTTGATCTGGTCTTTTGGAACAAACCATTTTGTAAAATTATGAAAGATCGAGTTTCCTTTTACATATACATTTTTAAACCTTTTATCAAGGACAGAGAATGAATCTTCTGCAATAAGGAATGTATAAGGTTGATCCTCCGCAATAAGCTCATGTATTTTCCAATAACATTCTTTTCTTTTTTCCTGATCAAATGTATATCTAGCTTCTTCTAAAAGTTTATCTACTTTCGGATTTGAATATCTTTGGAAGTTAAAAGATGATGGATGATCTTTATTAGGAATATTTGAAGAGTGCCATATATTATAAATATCAGGGTCGTTAGCAAGGTTCCATCCCAAAAGGACCGCATCGAAATCACCTTTATCCTGTAATTTAAGGAACTGTCCCCATTCCTCAAAACCTATTTTAGATTCAATTCCAATCGCTTTCCAATAATCGTTGATTATCGTTACCATATATTCTCTTTCTTTATTTGCATTGTTTGTTATAAGTTTAATAGAAAGCCTTTTACCTTCTGAGTTTATAAGAAATCCATCCTTATCCTTTTTATCGTAACCAGCTTCAGCAAGAAGTTCTTTTGCTTTTTCAGGATTATAATCATAAGACTGTGCGTTAGGATTATAAGCCCATGATATTATAGGAAATGGTCCTGTCACTTTTTTCCCGAACCCATAAAATATATTATCTATTAGAGAGTTTACATCAATAGCATACGATAAAGCCTGTCTTACTTTCTTGTTATCAAAAGGTTTTCTTGCACAGTTATATCCAACAAATGAATAATATCTGGAACTAGGGAGTTTATAAATATTAAATCTCTCTTTAAACTCCAATGTATCAGCCTGTTTTTTATATTGATCGGAGGTCATTCCCATAAAATCTATTAGACCATTTTTCAGATCAAGAAACTGCTGAGATTTATCAGGAATTATCTTTATCATAACTTTATCTATATAGGATTTTCCTTTGAAATATTTATCATTTGCTTCTAAAAGAATAAACTCATCCGCATTCCACTGAAGAAGTTTATAAGGACCAGTTCCTACAGGTGATCTATTAAATCTTGTTTCAAGTAGATCTTCATTTTCAAGAATATGTTTAGGTATTATTCTCATCATCCAAGACTGAAGAGCCGGTGCAAAAGGAATAAAATAATCTACTTTTACAGTATATCTATCCGGTGCTTCTACACTCTTTATCATCTTATAATTACTTTTTCTCGGACATTGTGTGTCAGGGCATATTACCTTATCATAAGTGAATATGACATCAGCTGAGGTGAAATCTCTTCCATCACTCCATTTTATGTCATCCCTTAAATGAAATAATAGAGAATACTTATAATCGACAAATTCTATGGATTCTGAAAGTTTTTTCCATTTTTCCTTTTCTTCCTCTTTTACCGCATTTTCATAATTTACTTCAAGTATAAGATCTCTATCAGAATCTATTCCTTTATATACCTGTGTCTTCTTTACAGGAGCAAATTCCTTTCTTTTTTTCATAAAGGTCTCTTTTAATTTATTTGCATCAATAGGGCTTTTTGTTGATAGATGAACATATAATACATCTTCATTTTTTTTGACTTCATAAGACTTTGCCATATTAGCTTCTATCTGATTGTTAGGGTCATATTTTATTAATCCACTGAATATCATGGATATGACATTTCCAGAAGGAGAATCAGTATAGAGAAGCGGATTTAGAGTTATAGCATCAGCTATTGAAGCTTCAATATAGGTTCCACCATAATTCGGTTCTAAATCCTTATCTGTTTCCTGCTTTATATCGGTTGGCTGCGTCTCTTTTGTACAACCTGTCAATAACACTAATAACATCATAGTGATCAACAGTATATTCTTTTTATTTTTCATCCCCTGCTCCCGTATGTATTGTTGATAACAAATATTATCAGAATTATAACCAATTTTCAATTAATCTAACTAGGGATTAATATTTTTCTAAAAAAAAAAAAGACCGCCCATTTGAGCGGTCTTTTTGTTAATATTTATTATCTAGCCATTGAAGCCTGATTAACAATTGTAAGAAGTGATGAGAAAGCATCGTTTTCCTGAGCTGCTTCTCTTACTTTATTAGCCATTACATCATCACCCATTGCTACTAATCTTTCAATATTCTTAGCTATTGCTTCTTCTTTGTCAGTTCCTACTGCATTTGCGAAAGCTTCGATAGTCTTATCAGCGTCAAGTCTACCATAATAAGCACTTAGCATTTCGTCCCAAGCAGTTTTCTTAGCAAATTCTGTATAAACATAATAGTCTTTGTATTCGTTTGATTTTGGAGCGTATATTGCAAGTCCGTGTGAATCTTTCATTTTGTCAGCCTGCCATTTAGATTCTATAACTGAAGCGTTAACAGCATCTTTGACTTCATTACATCTAACTTTTACACTGTTTGAAGTTGTATTGTCCTGAATAAGCTCTGCCATGTGATAAAGGTCTTTATAGAAGCTATAAGCATAAGACTGAGCGTTTTTCATAGCAACATCAAGAGCATCAAACTGCTGATCTTTTACGATTTGTTCTGCAAGAGCATCAACTGCTTCCTGTACTCTTCCAGCTTTTGAAAGATAACTTGCAGCCTGAGTACAAGCTGTTGGTCCCCACCAGCTTGATGAACCAGCATATGAATCCATATAAGCATTAACTACTTCTCTAGCAAGAACAGCGGTACTTGCACCAGGATTTGAAACAAATGCTGAACATACAGGAGTATAAGGCCATCCATCACCAGGTTCGGTTTCTTCAGAAGCGATAAGTACGTCTACTGAATCTTCAAGCTGAGCCTGAATTTCAACCATACCCATAAGACAAGCATCGAAAGCTGTTATATCAACTTTTCTACCAATAGCTGCCGCCATTGCATCTGCCGCTTTTTTCATTCCGATAGAATCGATGTGATTTCCTGACTGATCGTCATATGAAATACCTTTTACAACTTCATCAGTATTTGATTTAACCCAACCAGCTCCATGATTCCAATATACAAACATATATCTTTCTGCTGGATAGTTTGTAGCACCCCATTTAAAGAAGTTAATAGCTTCTTTATAATCACCCATGTCGACTTCACCCATATCCATAACTACTTTGGAAGCGATTGCTGAAGTGTTATCTTTTTCTACATAATATCTTTTAGTTCCAGTCCAGTCACCGTTTGAAGTATCATAACCGGATGCTCTGTCAAGCTGAACGATGATGTTAACATCATTTGTTGAACCAACTGTTTCCATTTCATTAAAGTCAGCAATACCAAATCTTTCCAGGTTATTGTCTGCATTAAGAAATACCATGATTGTCCAGTCTTTGGAAGCTGCGAAACTTGAAACTGCTAAAATTGTGATGATAAGAATAAGTGCTGATACTTTTCTCATGTTAATCTCCTTACTATATACTTTTTTTTTGCCCCCGCTACTTATACTCTACTTGTCTACTTTTATGCGGATCTTTAAGGCTTTGATTAAAGTATAAGGGGTCTTTTTTAAAAAATCAACATTTTTTTTAAAAATATTTTTCTTTACTCTCCTTTTATCTCAACGAAGTCCTGATTAAAATGATACTTCATATATTTATACAAAACACCGGCGACCTTTTTCATATCATCCTCATCAATATTCTCAGGAACATTGGATGAATAATCCCAAAGAAGCAACGTCTCAATATATTTATGCTCTTTCTTTGAAAGTCTAATACTCTGATATCCATCACTACATTCTTCACAATGGATCTGCGAAGCGTTTGTATCTATAAACAGGTCACCTTTCATCTCTCCACAAACGCATTTTCTGAAAGACGGGAAATCGCCAAGAAGATATAGGAATTTTAATACATATGATAAAGATACAAACAGTTTCCAATCAGGCTGCATATTTTCTGTGAAAAGAAGAAAATGGTCCGTGAGCTGAAAGATCTTACTATTTATATAATTATCAGGAAGAAGTCTGTTCAATAGTTTAAGATAAAAAGAAGCAGCTTCATAATTTTCATAATCTTTTAATTTAAAAGGTCTTAAAAGATGAACATCGCCAAGTTTGTAAAAATTCTTACCTTCTTTAACTTCATATTCTGCTAAAGACATAAGCATAAGGGATTCTCTTTTTAAGGATCGAATACCTTTTACACCACGGGCAATAATTTTGATTTTTCCAAGATTATCTGTAAATACGACAATTATCTTATCTTTTTCTCTGAAATCATAAGAATTTATGACTATTCCCTTGCAGCTTATTCCCAAACCCCATAATCCTTTTTCATACCGGAAAGTATGGATTCGTTATTAAACCATTTTTCTTTTATTTTGACATTCAGTTCAAGAAAGATCTTCTTAGAGAAAAATTTCTCCAGTTTAATTCTGGATTCCTTACCAAGTTTTTTGATCATCTTCCCATTCTGTCCAATGACAATACCTTTTTGGGAATTTCGAGCAACATATATTATAGCTTTTATCTTGATAATATCTTCTTCTTCAATCATATTAACAACATCTACAAATAACTCATGTGGGATCTCGGACCTGTAGATCTCAAGACTTGTTTCCCTGATGTATTCCTTTACAATGAACCGTTCGGATCTATCGGTCAAATAATCTTTATCATAATAAAAAGATTCGACTTCCGGAGCTTTTTCTTCAAGAATATCTTTAAGTCGATCGACTCTTTTTCCATTTAATGCACAAAGTGTAATAATATTCCATCCCATCTCATCAGCCAATTCTTCCCAGCCCGGATCAATGTTTTGAATATCTATCTTATTTACGACAAGTATAACATCGGGATGTTTTTGAACAATACTGATCAGTTCAGAATATGATTCTCTTTTTTCCCCTGCTTCAACCATAAAAATTATGATATCAGCATCCTTGATACCGTTCTCTACATCCTCTTTCATTTTTTTCTGCAGTTCATTATGAGGATTAATATATCCTGGGAGATCCTGATATACAAATTGAAAATCGTCATATGTATCTATACCAAGGATCTTCTCTCTGGTTGTTTGATGTTTCTTACTTGTTATACATAGATGCTCTTTTAATATCGAATTAAGAAGAGTTGATTTACCAACATTTGGTCTACCGATAAAAGCTACATAAGCTGCTTTTTTCAAAAGGACACCTCATTTTCATCTGCCTGAGTTATCAAAGTCCTTCCGTCTGCGAGTCTAAGTTTTTTTCCTTTGTTATCATAAAAACTTATATCATTATCATCCTGAAGCCATGCTCCAGTTAAAAACTCTCTTCCGTTATATACTAAGGCTTTTCCGAATCCAGGCATATCTTTTGATATTATTTTAACTACTACAGAATCAAATTCAACATCTTTTCCATTTATTTTATGTATATATCTACCATCTTTAAACTTATACTCATCATCCTTTACCTTAAAATCCTTTCCTCTGTTAAAAGGATCTTTTTTCAGTTCAGGGTCCATACTTATATTTTGCTTTTTCAATAGATCTTCAAGTATCAACCCTCTTTCATTTTCTTTTCCAGAAGGTGTTTTTACAGCTTTTAAATATGTTGTCTCATCATCCTGAAAGACTATTGTCCTTTCCGGTATATCTTCTACTTCTCTAAGGGCTACCCTTTTCCATATAGTCGCAAGGATCTCATCCTGTTTCATCACTTTCTTTGACACAGACTTCTGGTTCTCTTCTTTTTTCACGATTTTGCTTATTTTTTTATTATCATCTATATCTATTGATACTAATCTTTTGGAAGTTTTTGGATCGATCTGTTCCTGTCTTTGTTCTATCAATTTAAATAGTTTATTATAAGCAGTATCAAATTTGTTATAGGATATCTTAAGCATTAATCTATCGGATACATCTGAGGAATATGAAGATCTTATCTCATTCATAAATCTGGTTCTTTTATCTTTGACATCGTCTTTTAATCTTTTTATCTCATTAAGATCAGCTGAATACTCTATTGATTTTTCCAGTCTGTCAAATCCTTGAATATAATTATCAGCTATCCTCATGTACTCAGCATTTCTTATTGTATAACCTGAAAATAATAAAGACATTATTATGATAAGTATTGAATATACGATCTTTTTTTCTGTTTTTGTCATCTTCCTACTCTCCCGAAATATCTTCTACCTGAAATCCCTCCTGTTCATTTTCCGGCGACAAAACTCCTCCTGATATTACGATTTTCATCGCCTCTTCCATAGTGATCTCAAGTTCTACTACTTCCTTTTTCGGCACAAATACAAGAAAACCTGAAGTAGGATTCGGGGTTGTTGGTATAAAAACAGATATCAATTTAGATGATCTGACTTCGTTATCTTCATTCAAAGCTTCTCTCACTATCTTGGGAGCATCGGTGCTTACAAACCCAATCACCCAGCAATCTCTTCTTGGATACTCCACAAGTATAGCTTTATTAAAAACAGATTTTCTATTTGCTTTCATAAAATCAAGAAGCTGACGAATTGCAGTAATTATATTTTTAGCGAGCGGAATTCTTAGTAGAAGGTTCTCGACAAAACCAAATATTTTTTGACCAATAAAGTTTTTCGCGAACACACCTGAAAGAATAATAGCAGAGATTGTAAAGATAAAGCCAAGTCCTGGTATCTTATAACCTGTTAGATTTTTTGTAAAATCAGCAATAAATCCTGAATCCGCCCAATGAAAAAGCGTTATTATCACATATAAAGTCAGAGCTGAAGGTAAAAGAACAGCGATACCAGTTAAAAAATAGGTTCTTATATAGAATAGAATAGTGGAAATTATACTTTTTACGATTATTTTAAATCCTATAAAATTCGAACGGGTCTTTTTACCTGGAAACATCTTTTTCCTCAGTCTCAATATTTTTTATATTTATCTTAACCTTACCAATACTGTTTTTTTGTTTACTTCTGATTGTAAATGAATAATCTTCCCATTTTATTACCTGATTTACATTTGGTATAACTCCGGTGTAATCTTCAAGGAATCCTGCCAGTGTGTCGTATTCCTCACCCTCTGGTATATTGAGTTCATATCTTTCGTTTAATTCCTCAACCGGTATAGAAGAATCAATTATCAATTCACCATCCTGAGAGACGACACTTGATTCCTCGACTTCATCGAATTCATCATTTATCTCTCCAACTATCTCTTCTATTATATCTTCGAGCGATATAAGTCCTGATACCTGTCCATATTCATCTATAACCATTCTTATCTGCTCCTGCGACATCTTCATCTCTCTAAAAAGTTTATCCACTTTTTTCGTCTCAGGAACAAAATTGATATTTCTAATATAATCTGAAAGTTTATGATCATTCTTCTCATGAGCTCCCTCATATATTATATCAAGAATGAATACAAACCCTTTTATATCATCTATTGATTCTCCGTATACCGGAAATCTTGAATGTCCATGCTCCTGCGCTAGAGTCATAAGTTCGTCTATCTCGGAGTCTTCTGCGACTGCCACAACATTTACTCTCTGAGTCATTATTTCCTTTACCTGAGTGGTAGAAAGATCAAATATGCCTTCCATCATCTCTTTTTCACCGGGAGTCAAAACGCCTGATTTATTCGATATATTTATTATTTGTTCTAACTCCTCCTTATTAAGAAAGAAACTTTCCTTTTGTTTTTTTGGAAGAAATACACTTATCATATTTTTTACTATTACAGCAGGTATATAAAAAATAAACCTTGCGACCCTTATCAGGAATGTTGATCTAAGTACAAGTCTTAACGCTTTTTGTCTGTAAATCTCTTTTGGTAATATTTCTGCAAAGATAACCACTATAGGGGTTAAAATACAACCGGACATAATGACCTTTCCCCAGAAAGCTCCAAATCTACCAATAAAATATGGCAGAAACTCATTCGTCGAGATTATTGACCCAGCTATTACCGAAAGGTTCACACCAATTAGAGAAACAGTTAGAATATTTTCTATATTATCAAGTATTTTTGATATAAAGATAGCTGATTTATTTTTTCTTGCAACCAACTCTTTTAGTTTGATCCTGTCAATAGATATTAAACCAACTTCAATACCGGAAAAGAACCCCTGAACACAAACTAAAAACATGAACAAGATTATCCACATTACCATCTAGGCGTTCTCCTTTCTATGAATAAGTACCTTTTCTATTCTATTTCCATCCATAGAAAGCACCTTTACGTTCAGATCACTTGTATCAACAAACTCACCAACTTCAGGTATCTTTCCAAGTCTGTGCATTATAAATCCAGCAATAGTATTAAAATGAGGATTCTCCTCTATTTCAAGATCAAGAACATCGTTTACTTCTGTTATGTTCATCTTAGCTTCAGCTTTTATAGTATTTTGATCAATAAACTCGTAAGGAAGTTCAACCTCATCGGATTCATCATGTATCTCACCTACAAGTTCTTCAATTATATCTTCCATTGTAAGCAGTCCTTCAACCCCACCGTATTCATCTACAACTATTGCAATATGAGTATGATGTTTTTGCATAAATTTAAGCATTGGATAGGCTTCCTTGTTCTCAGGCACAAAATAAGGTTTTCTGAGTTTATTTATAAGTTCCTGTTTATCCTGCAGGTTATTTAAGATAGATGCGATATCCTTTACACAAAGTATTCCTATTATGTTGTCTATATTCTCATCGTAAACAGGCATCCTAGAGTATCTATTTTCAAGTATTATATGTTTAAGACCTTCTATACTCATATTAATATCAAGACAGACCATGTCTATTCTTGGTGTCATTATTTCCTGAACATCAGTGTCAGAAAATCGAAATACACTTTGAAGCATCTTAGTCTCATCAATATGAATGATACCTTCTTCTGAACCCATATCAATAATTGATTTCAGATCCTCAACACTTATATTTTTTGATGTTGAATATTCTGTCAATCCAAATATTTTAAGTATTGTATTTACTATAAAAAGCAATATCGTTGAGATAGGAGTAAACAAAAAGATAAAGAATTTCATTATAGGAGCTGACAATCTTGTGAAACTCTCAACAGTGTTTATAGCTATTATCTTTGGAGATATCTCACCAAAAAGCAGTAGCAGAAACATCATCAGCCCCGATGCAAGAGTATTTCCTTTTACAGGACCAAATCTTTTAACAAGTGCACTTGTTACAGCAACTGTTGAAAGAATATTAACAAATAGATTTCCGAGTACTATTGTAACAAGAAGTCTTCTTGGTCTTTCCAATACCTTAAAGACAGCAGAATCTTTTTTTCTACCCTCTTTCATTCTATTGAACTGAAATTTGTTGATTGAGAAAAAAGCAGTCTCACTTCCAGAAAAGTATGCGGATAAAACAAGTAGGATGAAAACAAAAATAAGACTTAAATATTCCGGGTCGTCCAAGCGTTAATCATCCTCCTTATCAAGCTTTTGAATATATTTTTTCACGAAACTCTCCTGAATATCTACCATGGATTTGTAATCCTCTTGCTTATCATGAGTATATCCAATAAGATGAAGTGTTCCGTGAGCAATGACTCTTAAAAGTTCTTCTTCAAATGATACACCATTCTCCCTTGAGTTTTCAAGTACTATATCCTCACAGATAATAACATCTCCAAGAATATCTCCTGCAAGTTCGGAATATTCTCCTTCGACCATTGAAAATGAAAGAACATCTGTAGGTTTATCTAAGCCTCTGTAATCCTTATTAAGTCGCCTAATAGTATCTTTATCGACAAAGGAAAGATCGACCATCATCTTCTTATCATACTTCGTATTGATTATTTCTTCTATCATATCATAATATATATCTATCAACGAAGCACTCCCTGTCCACCCAGTTCTCTATCAGGATATTCTATCCTTCTATGGAACATCTGTAAAAGAACTCTTGAAAAGACGTTTCTTATTTTTTCTATTTCTTTCAAGGTAAGATTACATTCATCAAACTGCTCATCAATAAACTTATCGTTCGTTATCTTTTTAATCAGGTTATCTATAGATGATGGAGAAGGATTATTAAGACTTCTTGTCGCAGATTCAACTGAATCTGCCAACATAACAAGAGCAGCTTCCCTTGTCTGAGGTTTTGGTCCAGGATATCTATACTGATTTTCTTTTACAGAGTCTCCCAGTTCTTCTTTAGCTTTTTCATAGAAATATTTTACCAGAGTAGTTCCATGATGCTGTCTTATTATATCTATTATCTCTTCTGGAAGATTATGTTTTGTAGCTATCTCCACCCCATCTTTTACATGAGAAGTGATTATTATAGCAGAAAGATTAGGACTAAGATTCTCATGTTGATTATCTTTTCCCATAAGATTTTCTACAAAGAAAAATGGTCTTTTGACTTTTCCTATATCATGATAATAACCACCTATTCTTGCAAGAAGTGAGTCAGCTCCAATATCAAGCGCTGCTGCTTCAGCAAGATTTGCAACCATTATGGAATGATGATATGTTCCAGGTGTCTGTTCAAGAAGCATCTTTAAGAGTTTATTGTTTAGATCTGTAAGCTCAAGTAGTTTTAAAGCAGATGTTACTCTAAATACTTTTTCAAAGAAAGGCATAGTTCCCATAGCAAATATTATAGAAAATGCACCGTTAAAAAATCCATGGAGAACATCTCTTAAAAGAAATTTTATATCCTGTCCAAAAGTCATATATTTCATATTTATGAAATGAAGAGCTACCACAAGAGATATATTAGTGATTATAAGATACAGACCCGATAACAACTGCTCTGCTCTAGTCTTTGCAGACATAATAGTATAAACAGAAACTATACTTCCTATTATCATCACAACGACAAATGACATCTCTCTAAAAATAAGACCACCGATAACCGATAACATAGAACTCAAAAGAATAGCGAATTTGCTATCAACAACCAGAGTAACAAGCATGGCTATTGCAGCAAGTGGAATAAGATAAACAGAAAACAATGGTATAGCGTTATTTTCCACTATAATATTGTAGTTATGCGATAGTATAATATTATAAAATTTAAATCCTAATATAGATAAAAAAACTATAAGTTCAATAAAATATACAAGTGGTTCTTCAGCCAGAATATCAGAGTTGAAATGATGCAAATAAAAATACAATATAAGAGTGAAGAAAATAAAAAGTAAAAAATATCCTATAAAGTTTTGAACAAAAGTTATTCTTGAATCAAAATATCCAATACTTTTTAAAAGGTTGAAAGAGCTCTTATCAAGCTTATCTCCTTCTCTTACTATTATCTCGCCTTTTTTAATATATCTTTCAACAGGCCTTATGCTTTCAGCTGCCTCTTTTCTTAAAAGCTGTGTCTTTTCTTCATCGTACTTAAGATTAGGTCTTAAAAAATAATCAAGTGTCTTATACATCAGAATCTTTTCTTCCTGTGTCAATATGTCATACTCTTCTATTTTATTCTTTATCGCCTTAAATATATTATTCTTTTCTTCTTTTCTATATCCATCCGGTTCGAGTATTTTTCTTGCAAGGTCATCTATTACTACGGTTATCTTTGCGACTTTATACGGAGATATTTTCATAAAATCATTGGCAAGACTCTTTTCTCTCTCATCTTTAATACTATCTATCTGTCTATTTTCAAGAAGAGTATAAAACTCAGTCAGATTTTTTAAAACCTGCTTAGTTATCTTTTTATCTATAACATAGACTTTTTCAACTTTTGATACTTCTTCATCTTTCATTCTCTGATGTATACTCTCATCAATAAATCGTTGATTTTTAGGAGCTTTAATATCCACCGGTACAACTTCTCCTATTGATACTATTGAAAGATGCATAAAATCATAGCTCACTATGATAACACATACAAGTAGACATGCTATAAGTCCCGTAATCTTTCTTACGGTCGATATATTTATATTAAGATTTTTAAAAAACTCAAGATTTATCTTCATTTAACCTATCCATAACTATTTGTTTGAAACATCCCTTATTATAATCTGAAAAAACCCTTGATGCAATATTTTCATTTCCTTTTATACCAGTCTTTTCTGAAATCTTTTCAAGAAATATCTCAAATTCTATATCGGTTTCCAAAATACGATAATTTTCACAAATGATATTTCTTTCTAACTGGCTAAGATTATTATATATAAACTCAAAAACAATCTCATATCCTATTCTTGCAGGATCAACAATGTTTAAAAAAGCTAGTTTTTTTACAACATCATCATCTTCAAAATCAGGATAAAGAACACCTGGAGTATCCATTATTCTAATGTTTTCAAAGGATATCCATTGTTGATTTCTCGTAACACCTGGTCTGTTAGCTACCTGTAATTTTTTTCTTCCTGATATCTTTTTTATTATCTCTGTCTTTCCAACATTTGGCATACCCGCTATCATAACGTGGACAATTGTATTTTTAAATCCAAATTTGGAGAGATTTGAAGTCTTACCTTTTGAGTATGTCTTTATTCTATTTAAGATCTCCTTCATGTTTTTAGATCTTTTGGCAGAAAGAAAGATCACATCCTTATTTCCTGAAAAATGTTTTTTAATCTCCTTTAAATAGGAATCTTCTATAAGATCACATTTGTTTACTACATATATAATCTGTTTCCCCTGAATCTTATTAAATATACCTGAATCAGATGATATTGGAGCTCTAGCATCTAGTACCTCAACAAGAATATTGATCTTGGAAAGTTGTTCTCTGATCTTTCTTCTTGCTTTTGCAATATGTCCTGGATACCATTTCAGGCTATTTCCATCCATTTATTTTCCTCATTTTAATTATTGGCCAGTAAATAAGCACTGCTTTTCCAATAATATCGTTTTTGTTAACAAATCCCCAATATCTACTATCTCTACTGTTTTGGACATTGTCACCGATAAAATAATAATTATTATCAGGGATACTTAAACAATATTTATAACTAAGATCATCAGGATCTATCTTAAGAAACTCCAACTTTTCATATCCCTTTTGTAATTTTCCATTAACGTACAAAGAATGATCTTTTATTTCAAGTCTATCCCCGGGAAGTCCGATCAATCTTTTTAATAAGCGTTGTTTTTTTTGAAGTGGATTATAAAAAGCTACTACATCACCACGTTTTACATCTTTTTTCATCTTGTTGACGATTATCTTTTCACCCGGACAGACGATTGGATACATCGAAGAAGTTGGTACTAAATATGTCGTAAAAAAAAAAGTCTTTACAATAAAAACAATTACCAGAGAACTGATCAGTATCTCCGACCAGTCTCTGGTAATCTTTCGAATATCTGACATCAATAAAAAAATTATCTTTTTTCTCTAAGTCTTGCAGCTTTACCTCTAAGATTTCTTAGATAATAAAGTTTTGCTATTCTCACTTTATGTCTTCTTTTTACAACGATCTTTTCAATATTTGGTGAGTGAACAGGAAATACTTTTTCCGCACCTATACCGTAAGACATTTTTCTTACTGTGATAGTTTCACTTGTACCACCGTTTTTCATTGCAATAACTACACCTTCAAAGATCTGGATTCTTTCTTTGTTTCCTTCTTTGACCTTTGTATGAACTGCAACCTGATCGCCTGGCATAATGTCAGTTGTTTCTTTCTTTTTGTACTTAGATTCAACAACATTTATAAGGTCCATAATTCCCTCCCGGAATTGTTCTTAATTTCAGTCCTAAGATTTTACAACACAAAATTTTATAAGTCAAATGCGTACCAGTAACCATTCTCAAAACTCGGGACTTGGAATTTGGGTTTCGGGGTTTGGGGAATTCAAGATTCTCCCAAAATCCAAAATCCAGCTTCATCCCTAATAACAGTTTTAGCTGTTTTTCTTTCTAAATTCTTCCATAAAGTTTACTAAAGTATCTACACCTTTCATTGGATGAGCATTATATATAGAAGCTCTTATTCCACCAAC
>PKTG01000070.1:0-1358 GCA_002869225.1 Candidatus Muiribacterium halophilum
GGAAACCTTGATATGAAATTAAAATTTGCTTTTTCATTAAAAGTATATCAGGGTGAACTTAATTATTTCTACACAGCTTTAAACGCCTCTCAAACTACAACATTAGGATTTAGGGCTACTGGAAGTTGGACTGACTCAAAGGAAAAAGAACTAGGAAATATTGTTAATAAAAGATTGAAATATACTATTCCTGTTCCAACTCCTGCAGGTGTTCCAATTCCAGTACCTGTATGGGTTGATGTGAAGATACCATTTGTAATAGGTGTTGAAGCAAATCTTGCCGGAACTGCAGAAACAAAATTAGTTAGAACAGATTCAGGGAAAATGGGTATTAATTATCAGCAAAATGATGGTCAGTGGCATATTATTAACACTTATAATAAATCTTTGACTTATAATCCTCCATCTTTACAACTTGGTGCTACTTTAACAGGTTATGCTGGACCAAAACTTACAACTAAAGTTTACTCACTTGCTGGTCCATGGGTATCATTTTATGGAGCATTAAAACTAACTGCAGCTGCTTCTGCAAATTATCCATTAGGAGTAGAATACAAACTTAATGGTGGAGTTAAATCATCAGCTGGTGCTGATCTAGGTGTATTTAAAAAAGTCCTTTCAGATAATATTCCAGATCTTTCAGTAGATATAATGGACCCTGATGGTCTTGCTAGCTGGGAAGTTGGAAACGGACCGGATCTTGAAGAATTAACTCCTTCAACAGAGTCCTTTACTGTTCTTACAGATGGAACTTATGCAATAGGTGATCAGATAGATGTTATTGCAACCTTAGATGGTATAGAAAAAGAAATAACATTAGGAACATGGTCAGCACAAAACGGTGAAGGAACAATCACTGGTTCCGGAGCATCACAGGTTTACACAGCTCCATCAACTGCTGGAACTTATACACTTACCTATAGATATGCTTATGCAAATCAGTATGATACAGACCCTGCAGTTGCAAAGACTTGTACTGTAAATGTTGTTGTAAGAGAACCAAAGACACTTACTGGTCTTACATTAAGCCCTACTTCAACTACTATAAATTACGGTGGAAGCTATGACCTTGCAAATGTTACAGCAACTGCTAGTTATAACGATGATACAACAAGCACTGTTACTCCAACATGGGATATTAATGGTGGAAGTGGAACATCAACAGGAACATTATCCGGCACAACATTTACATCAACTGGAGATGATACAGATAATGCTACTGCTATTATGAGAGCAACATATACAGAAGGTGGACAGACTTTCTATGAAGCGTTTAACATCAATATAACTCCAGCTTCAGTTGCTAAGACTCTAACATCAATAAGTTTAAGTACTACAACAGCTACAATAGATGATGA
>PKTG01000070.1:1377-2004 GCA_002869225.1 Candidatus Muiribacterium halophilum
TAGTGATTCAAGTACTGAAAGCGTTTCAGGAACATGGTCAGGTACTGGAGTTAGTGGAACTACATTTACTCCAAATGGAGCAGCTACTTATTCACTTACTTGTACTTATAATGGAGAGACAGCTAATCTAACAATTACTGTTAATGATACATCAGGCGGAAGTACTGCCGGAACAATTGTAATTAATAATGGTGAGGAAAAATCTCTTACATTAAGTGCTGGTCAGACTCAGTATTATTCATTTACTATATCTTCAATGCCATCAAATGGTTTCTTAGCTGGAGCCGGAACAACGGGTGATGGTTCAATAGGTGATTGTAAGGTTTATATAAGTCATGGAACTCCTCCAACTATTTCAGTTTATGACTATGTTGACGATCAACCGGATGATGGTGGTGGTTTCCAAATTGATAATCTTAATCCATATCTACAAACTGGAACTTATTATATGCTTATAGTTGCTGATACTGATATAACAAATATGATAATCTCAGCTGCTTGGCAATAAAATTTAATTTAAAAAAATATAAAAGCCTGGTCTTTTGATCAGGCTTTTTTTTTATATATTAAAGTGATAAAATTTAACTATGAAAAAAACTCGTTTTGACTTTAAAGAACTAGAATTTA
>PKTG01000032.1 GCA_002869225.1 Candidatus Muiribacterium halophilum
AGTTGAGATGGGAAATGGTGTATGGCCTGAAGCTGAAATAACTCAAGATGGACTTTTATGTGTAAATATAATTTCTTCAAATGATATGTATAGAACTAGCCCAAGGAAAACTATATTTATAATAGATGCATATAGTTGGGATAGTACAGAGATTTCATCTAGCTGTTCATTTATTCCACTTACAAATAATCAGAATAATGAAGATTTCACTATAGTAATACCAAAAAAATCTGTTTTATCCAGAGGAAAATACTGTCTATTAGATAAGATAATGATCAAAAGAGATTCAAATGGAAAATATAGTTATAAAGTACAGGATAAAGTTGGAAACAATCTAATATCTAATAATGGGGATTATATACCTTCAAGTGAAGAACTTGAAACATACGAAATTTCAGAAATAATGAATAGACAACCAGAGCTTACAAATTATTTTGTTGAAAACACAAGAATAGTTGAGGAATCAATTTGGAATGATGTAACTCCTGCTCAGAATCAGATAGTACTTTCAGATATTTCAGGAAAGACATTTGCAAAAGACTTAACAACAACAAAAAGTTTAATAACTTTTAATACGGATGGAAGTTATTCTGAAAATTACATAATAAATTCCGGCTCATCTATTTATTTTATAGAAGGAACATATGAGGTTAATAACGGAATAATTACTAAGACAATAAAAGCAGTAGATAATGTAGCTTATTCAAGCGTATCTGAAGGGATAAAATCAAATATATATGAAGAGAATACTACCAGTGATATCTATTATAGTTCATCAGTTTTTACCGGAATAACTGATATAACAGAACAATATTATCAGAAAACAGGAACATTTGAAGCAACTATATTAGGGGCTGATGGTGAACTTAAAACCAGTCAAAAACTTGAGTTTCCAAATGAACTTGAATTCTTATTATATGATACAGATTCTGATGGCACGACAGACAAGGCATATTTAGGTACAGATACCTATGAGGTTTCAATAGATAACAGCTTAGAGTTTATAAAACTTACTGGAGATACTTATATATACAAGATATATAGACTTGGAGAAAGTGACCTTCAAGATAAATATCTAGTTGAGAAAACTGATCTTTCAGATTCAATGATTGATTATTTTATCTCGGAATGGGATTTAAGTTCAATTTCTATTCACACTCCGCTTTTGTCTGGAAAACTATTTCATATGGGTGAGATAGATGAACAAGATCAGTACTTAATGTATTTTAAAGAAAATGGAGATTTAGATGTCTATAAAAACGGTTCAGGTGAAGTACATTTCGCTTCAACTACCTGGTCAATAAATTATATGAATATTTTATCTATTGGAACAATAGCTGATGACAATTTTAGTTATATATCCAGCAAAGACTATTCGGTAAATAACTATTCTAAAGATACTGGGGAAACTCCTTTTTATAATGTTCAATTTGATGATACAACTGACTTGGAAAATGGAATTTTAATTTCTCAGATTCAAACTATTACTTCGTTAGAGAATTCAATGACATATGATAAACATTTTACCATAAATGCAGAAGGTCAAAGTCCAGGAACTATTAGATTTTTTTATAGTTATGATTTTACTGAATACGGGTTTAGTTTTGATTCATGGTATTATATAAAAAATGTATCAAACAATGCGACTTTCGATGGAATCAGCCAATCCACAAGATTATTCGATAATTATATTGAAGTTGATGGTCTTGAAAAACAAATTTATATTTTTCAGACACTATTTTTTAAAGATTATTATAAATTTAAAGGGTATGTAGTAATTACATACGATGGTACTAAGTTTGATTCATTACGATATTTTTTAGATGCTGATTATGAAAATTATATGGTTCACGGGAATTATATGGATTAAAAGGAGCTCTTATGCAGGGATTTACTGAAGAAGTTAAAAAGCAGATACTTGAAATAGCAAGAGAGACGATAACAAAAGCCACTAAAGGTGAGAGTTATGAACTTCCATCTTTTGACAACGATATTTTTTATAAGAAGACAGCAATATTTGTAACTTTGACTAAAAATGGAATGCTACGTGGTTGTATTGGTACAACAGAACCGGTTTATGAACTTGGTAAAGCCGTAAAAGAACTTGCAATATCAGCTGCAATGAGAGATCCAAGATTTCCACCTGTTAGAGAAAGCGAACTCAAGGATATCAAAATCGAGATATCAATTTTATCCGATCTACAAAAAATAGATGATCATAATAAGATAATCCCAAACGAACATGGTGTAGTGGTAGAGAAGGGTTTTAATAAAGGTCTTTTCTTGCCACAGGTCTGGGAACATTTTAATTCCAAAGAAGATTTCATGAACGAACTCTGTATGCAAAAAGCAGGCCTTCGACCTGAATCCTGGAAAAATGGCACCATTGACCTTTATGTGTTCAATGTCCTAAAATTCTCTGAAAATTAATAGGGGTCAGACCTTGCTATTTTGGATAAATTTTTCTTAATTACTTAATATATCTAATTAATAGAAAAAAATTTTAAAAATAACAACTTGAATTAATAAATAATTAAACGTATGAATCAAAAAAATGATATCTATAAAATAATTTTTTAAGTAAAAAAATGTCAAAAATACCATTCTTAAGTAATAAGCATTCATATATTGTATAAAGAATGTGAATTAACAAGGTCTGACCCCTATTTGCTGTTCGTGATGTGACATTGATATATTTTTTTATTTGACAATAAAATAATTTTAAGATAATATGACTATAAGGTCATATGACCAACAAGTCATGTGTCGATAGAGTCATAATTAGTAAAAGATAGGAGAATAGGATGATAAAGGATACTTTTTATAACCTGGAAGAGAGTAAAAAGCAAAGAATAATCGAAGCTCTTTATGATGAGTTTTCATAGTATTCTTATGATAAAGCCAGTATTACAAGAATATGTGAAAGAGCACAAATTCCTAAAGGAAGTTTTTATCAGTACTTTGATGAAAAGAAAGATGCATTTTTTGTTCTGATAGATCATGCAGCAAAGATCAAGTTGGAATATCTGGAAAAAGCTATGGATCAAATGGACGAACTTGGATTCTTTGGTACCTATAAAGAAATGACGGTTCAAACAATAAAGATGTTAAAGAAATATCCAAGAATGTATAAAGTTGGAAAAAATATGCTTGGAGCTCATGAAGTAATGAAAGAAATACTACAACGATATGGACATATGTCTATGGATATCTTTAATCGTCTTATAGATGTTGGTTATGAAAGAAATGAACTTAATAAAAATTTAGATAGAAACTTTCTTTTGATGTATATAGTAAACCTTCAAAACACAGCTGGTGATTATATGCATGCTTATATGCAGGGAAAAGAAATAAAAAGTCCTGATGATTACCTGCCTTTTTTTGAACAGTTTTTTGAAATAATCGAAAACGGGGTGAGTTCAAATGAATAAAAACCTTTTTATAATTTTTTTAATAATAATTATCTCTATAACAACTCTTGCAGGTAAATATGATGTCTATTATGAGGCAGAAGTCGAACCAGTATATTATGGAAACTCTGATTCAGATATAAGACTTGATATAACAGCTGATACAGATAAAGAACTTGATAAGGATACTTTTCTTACCTTAAGAGGAAGACTTTTAAGTGATGAAGATGATACCACTATCAAGTTTGATAGATTTTATCTTGAAAGATATGAAGATAAACTCAAGATAACTGCCGGTAAACAAAGAATATATTGGGGATTAAGTCAGGTATTTAATTATACAGATATCTTTAACAGAATCGATATTACTGACACAAAAGCAGACCATACTGGAGTCAAAGCATTAAAACTATTATATAATACTGATTACTTTTCAAGAATAGAACTTGCCAATGAATTTAAAGATGGGAAAGATTCCTTTGCCATAAGATATACAAAGTTTATAAACGGTTGGGAATATATGTTGAACTATCTTGATTATAATAATGTATTTGATTCTAAAGATTATATTTTTGAGTTCAAAGGCGATATTGAAATAGGAGTTTGGGGTCAGATTATCAGGAAAAAAACAATAATAGATATGGACCTATATGTTTTAGGAATGGATTATTCCTGGGATATAAATGATAAGACTCTTTACTTTATGACTGAATATACAAAAAATGATACTCTTGATGTTGATTATACATATTATAATGCTTCTTATAATATCAATATGTTTTCATCAATTATGCTAAATTATATGACTTCATCTATAAATTCAAAAGAATATTATGGAGTAAGTTATGATTATACAATAGATGATTTTCAAAAATTGACCTTAGCTTACAATCGTTTTTATTCCTTTAATAACTCACTTGTTCCTGGCAATAACAGGGATAAGGAATTTTATATAAACTGGACATATTCCTGGTAAAGGGAGGAGAATATTATGAATACTATCGAAGTAAAAGGTGTTAGTAAAACGTATCAGATGGGAAAGGTAGAGGTTCAAGCTCTTAATGATGTAAACCTGGATATTAAAAAAGGTGAGTTTACCGTTCTAGCTGGACCATCAGGTTCAGGAAAGACAACACTTCTTAATATGATAGGTGTTATGGATAAACCAACTAATGGGAAAGTACTTTTGGATGGAGATAATATTTCTTCATATACTCTAAATGATGCAGCAGAGTATCGAAGGCAGAAGACGGGTTTTATTTTTCAGCAGTATAATCTTATTCCGGTTTTGACTGCTTGGGAAAATATAATGTTTTCTCTTGATCTTTTGAATGAAGGCACACGAGCTGAAAGAGATGAAAAAGTAAGACAGATCATGATGGATATGGATATTTTTAAATACGCTACACATAGACCGGATGAGATGTCCGGCGGCCAGCAGCAGAGAGTTGCTATAGCAAGAGCTTTAGTCAAACAACCAGCAATAATACTTGCAGATGAACCGACAGCCAATCTTGATTCAAAGACGGGAGATAATATACTTAAGATGATGAGACAGTTAAATAAAGAAAAAGGTGTCACTTTTATCTTTTCATCTCATAATCAGAAGATAATCAGTTATGCTAAAAGAGTTATCTGGCTTGTTGATGGTCAGATAGATAATATTGAAGAAAGATAAGGAGGTGTTCTTATGATAGTTAAAATGGCTTTTAGGAATATATTCAGACACAAGATAAGAACTACTCTTACCATGTTAGCTGTATTTTTCGGTATTTTCATTACATTATTTGGTGTGAGTATCAATAATGGTATGACTAGATACGCTATAACACAGTTTATAAAGACTGATATAGGAGTCTTTAAGATCTATAAAAAAGGTTTTTATAAAGAAAGAGAAGATCTTGACCCGTTAAAGTACATAATAAAAGATGATCAGAATATCAAAGAAAAGGTTAAAGCAATATTTCCAGATGCTGATATAGAAACTCGATTAGCGTTTAACGGAAGTCTAACAAATGGTGATGTTGAACTTCCAATAAAAATATTTGGAATCGATCCGGAAAATGAAAACAAGATATTTCTTAGAAAAGATAGCGTTATTAGTGGGGACTATCTAAATAAAGGGGATTCTGAGACAGTCCTTATAGGTGAGAAGAATGCAGAGCTTCTTAAACTAAAGGTTGGAGATTACATAACACTTATGACAAGGGATGCAAATAAGTCTATGAACGCTTATGATGTCATGGTCAAAGGTATAATCAAGACAGGAAACAACATGGTAGATGAGAATCAGGTCTTTATAAACTATTCTTTTGCAAAAGATTTTGTTTCAACAGATTTCGGAAACGAGATAGTTGCTTCAATAAGTGAAACCTCTCAGGAAAGGATAGGGGAAAGAATTCAAGCACTACAGAAAAATCTTAAAGATGCTGAAGTAGTCCCATGGTATAAAGAGATAGAGGATTTTTTAAAGACCATGGAACTTGATGAAAAATCTGGTCAGATAATGATGGCTATAATCCTTTTGATGGCGGGTGTTGGAATAACCAATACTCTTATTATGGCAGTTTATGAAAGAAAACAGGAAATCGGGATCCTTTATGCAATGGGTTTTGACAGATCGAGAATAATAAGTCTCTTTACATTAGAAGGTGGTTTTATTGGTATATTGGCAGCTTTAGTGGCTGGAATTGCAGGCGGTATAATGATTATGTATGGAGCAAAGTACGGTCTTAATATTCCAGCAGGTCAGGAGAGTATGAAATCTATACCAGTTGGAAGTAGAATCTATACATATCTGGAACCTATGAAGATGTTTTATTACCTGTTAAGTGGTGTGATAGTTGCTTGTATAGCATCCTTATATCCTGCATGGTTTGCAACCAGATTAAATCCGGTTGAGATCATGAGAGATTAGGAGGGAATATGAATGATATTATTAAAATAGCTTCAAGAAATATAACTCGAAATAAGAGAAGAACTTTTCTTACGGTCACGATAATGACTCTGGGAATAATAGTATATATATTCGGAATGGGTTATATGGATGGAATAATAGAATCTGCTTTTGAAAGAAGCAGAAAGATGACAGGTGAGATAAGAATGACTCATAAAGATTTTGAACTTAAGGAAAAGACCAGGGATCTTAGAGCGAATGTTAGTTATGATCAGGTAAAAGGTATAGAAGATCAGAAAAATATTCTCTATGCGAATAAAAGGATTCGTTTTGGTGGAGTGATATTTTTTAAGGATAAAGAAAGAAACGCCATGGGAGTTGGTATAGAAAAAGGTGACCTGGATGTTTTTGAGATGAGTTCATCTCTTATAAAGGGGAAATTAGAAGATTTTCAAAAACAGGGAAAGGCATTGGTTGGAGTAGAACTTGCTAAAAAACTTGATATAGGAATAGGTGATAGTTTTACTGTGATGACTTCAACGCAGTACGAATCAATATCAGCTCAAAATTATAATGTAGCCGGAATAATAAATGATAGAAATCCAGCTCTGAATCAGATCTTTTTTATTAATCTTGATGATGCTCAATATCTTCTTGATATGGATGGTGCTTTTACAGAGATGGCTCTTTTTCTTAAAGATATAAAACTGAAAGACCAAACTGTTGTCAATTTGAAAGAAAATTACAAGGAACTTGATATAAAGGCATGGAATAAGATAGGTATAAATAATCAAATGGATAGCTGGATGAAGATAACAGAAGTGGTGTTTTTACTTATTTTTGGTGTTCTTGCAGCTATAGGTATATTAAACACGATGATGATGATAGTTTTTGAAAGAAGAAGAGAAATGGGTGTACTTGAATCGATGGGAATGAGGAAAAAAGAGATATTATCTATGATGACTTTAGAAGGTCTGGTAATGGGTATTATAGGTACAATACTTGGAATAGTATTTGGTGTTGTTATCACCTATTATTTCCAGGTACACGGTATTGACTATGGAGAGGCTACAAAAGACATCATGGCAGAGTATAATATGGATACTGTTATATATCCTTTAGTAAAAGTGAAAAATCTTATTGTCAGTATATTTATTGGAATAGTATTTTCTTTTATTGGAGCGCTACTTCCAGTATTGCCACAACTTAAAAAGAATCCCGCAGAACTATTAAAGAAATCGTAAGGAGGAAGTCATGAAAAAAGTATTTTTTTTATTATCGATAGTATTATTATGTACTACGGTTATCTTTTCTAATGAACTTACAGTTGAAGAGATACTAGATGCAGTAGATGAAAATCAGACTCCTGAAAGTATTACTCACGACGGTGAAATGATAATCCACCGGGGAAACAGGACTATTGAAAAAAAGTTTGAACTTAAAGCTGAAGGAAAAGAAAGATCTTTTATGGAGTTTACATATCCACCAAGGGATAAAGGTACTAAATATTTACGTGTGGATGATAATCTGTGGATGTATCTTCCAGGAGCTGAAAGAACAGTCAAGATATCCGGTCATATGTTAAGACAATCTATGATGGGTTCTGATTTTTCATATGATGACCAGACAGAGAATAGAAAGATCAATGATCAGTACAAGTCAACTATATTAGGTTCAACCACACTTGATTCAAATGAAGTATGGATAATAGATCTTATTGCTAGAGACGGTATCGACGTACCATATTATAGACAAAAATGTTGGATTGATAAAAAGAAATTAGTAATCCATAAAGCAGAGCTCTATGGCCGTTCAGGAAAGATGTTAAAGATGATGTATATGAGCGAATTTAAGGATATTTCAGGAAAGTATTATCCTCATAAGATAGTGATGGAAGATGTAATAAAGAAAGGCCATTATACAGAGGTAATAGTAAAAGATGTGAAACTCGATGTTAAGATACCTGAGAAGGTGTTTAGTTTGAGGTATTTAGAGAGAAAATAGAGAAGCCGATTGTGGCCCCTGTCTTTTCGATATGCTTAAAACGTAAAGCGTTATGGGGAGAATCTTTGAACAGTGGGAAGTGAAGAGTTAAACGGAATCATGTTGTGAATCCGAGACGCTTTGGTAAAATCAAAAATCATTAAAAAGACCAATGGGGAGCATTGGGGTGCTCCCCATTTTGGAAAATCAGATGTTTTTCATCATAGCAGCCTCAGCTGCTTTTATTAGAGGGTACTTAGTTGGGGCAGAAGTAGTCAAAGGATGAGTTCCAATCTGAGAAGTGTAAACTTCATCGACTCTCATCCTGTTTTGAATAATAAAACCGAGCACATTAACAAGTTCTGAAGCACTTTCACCACCTGATATCTGTCCTCCGATTATTATTCCGGAACGTTTTGCTACAACGAGTTTCACTTTTTGTTTTCCAGCACCAGGAATAGTTCCAGGATGTCTGTCCATTCCTTCGAAATCTCCGGTTATTACTTCGAAATCGGATGCTTTAGCTTCGGATTCAGTTGCACCAGCCGATCCAATAACAATTCCATCAACTTTGGTCGAGAAAATAGCAATTGTACCGTTAAAAGCTTTTAGGTTCTGAATGTTGTATAAGTTAGAACCCGCGACTCTTGCTTCGGAAGTAGCGGTAGAAGCAAGCATTGTAGGAGTTGGTCTTCTGGTTATAAAATTGATTCTCTGAGTACAGTCACCTACTGCGAAGACATCCTCCACGCTTGTTCTCATATATTCATCTACCCATATTCCACCAGTAGATGTTATAAGTATTCCAGCTTTTTTAGCAACACTTACTTGAGGAGCATAACCCATAGAAAGAATAACAGAGTCAACTTCGACCTCTTTACCGTTTTCAAGGATTACTTTTTCTACTTTTCCGTTACCTTTTAGTTCTTTGACACCTGAACCTGTAAGAATATTGATTCCTTTATTACTAAGTGTTTTCTGCATATCTTTTGTAAAATCTTCATCAAAAGCTCTTCCAAGAATATATGGAAGTTTCTCAATGAGAAATACTTCTTTTCCGTCGGTTGCTAGTTCATCAGACATCTCGACTCCAATGAAACCAGCACCGATAACAGCGATTTTCTTTTGTTCTTTAAGAATATCTTTTACATTCTGAAGATATTTATGATCTTTTTTTATAACAAATACGTTTTCAAGGTCAGAGCCAGTTAACCATTTTGGTCTGATAGGCTCGGAACCGGTAGCGAAAACGAGTTTTTCATATTCAAGTTCGCCTTTACTTGCTAAAACTATCTTTTTTTCTTTGGTATTTACATCAAGAGCTTCGTCAATGATTATCTCTAGCCCTTTATTTAAAAAAGGATCATCAGGAACCATATCTTTTTCTACTGTACCTAGTGTTGAAAATATGTATGGTATTCCGCAAGGAGTCAAAGTTCGTTCCTCTTTTCTGATAAAAACAATAGATTTATCAGGATGATTGGCTTTAGCGGTAATAGCAGTTATCATTCCTGCTGGGCCTCCACCTATTATGACGATGTCTCTTTTCATATAATACCTCCTAATATGTGATTATAATCATATTACAATAAAATAATATCAAAATAAATATCAAAATATATAGTTTTATGATTATAATAAAAATCTGTTGTCAGTTTATAAATATACACTTATACTTAAAATAACTGTTTTTAGATTTAGAGGAGGGTAGTATGAAAAAAAGTATAATTTTTCTTTTGTTGATGTCTCTATTTATAATCGTTATAACACCTAGTAATATATATGCTGATCAAAATTCTCTAATGAGAGATTTTGAAAAAAAACATCAGCTGGATATTGATAGAAACTCAGATACTATTACAGGGATCATAAATAATCTTATAACAATCGTTCAAGGAATAGCTCAGATAATTACTGTAATAGCTCAAAATTTTGATGATATTATCTCTAACAATAATTGTAATAATCATAATACCAGTACGTGTAATAATGACTGTGGAAATACACCTCCTTCAAACGATGTTGTTATAACACAACCAGATACAAGTCAACCTGTTACAACAGAGCCGGTTTCGGAACCTGTTGATGGTTCAAAAAAGTATGTAGTTCTTGAGTGTGGTGCTTATACAGGTAATCATTCGCTTAATCATGGTGATGTTCCTGTTTTTATAAATGCTATGAATAGAACCGGAAGGTCTCTTTATAGACATGAAAAGGATTATAGAGTGGAAAAAAAGGATTTCAATCCAGAAATTCCGGTAGAATTTGTTTATTATGCTGGTCATGGATATAACGGGTATGCAACGCTTTCAAGTGGTAAGGCATTCAGACCAAGAGATTTTTATAAGAAAAATAATGTGGAAAATTTTGTGTTTGCATGCTGTAAGACAGTTAATTCTGATTGGGTAAACGCTTTTAAAAATAGCAAACTCAAAACTGTTGTTGGTTATTGGGGTACATCCTATAATGGATATGTTCAGAATGATGTTACTAAGAAGTTTGTTCAAAACATTTCAACAATAGATACTTCAAACAGTCTTATGGTAATAAAAGCATGGAAGGATGCTAATAATACGGGTCATAGCTGGACAAGGAAATGGGGAGCAGCCGGTCTTGGAAACGATGGAAGAGCGAGATATTTTACTATAAATAGAGTCTCTTTATATGATAGGACTCCTGAAAGATCTGTAAGAGAAGATAATAAATATAAAACTCTTATAGTCGGTTCAAAGCGTAATATAAATATCTCTGATAGGGTGTTATCGAGAGCATCATCTGTAAAAAGAGGTATTAGACAAAATGATAGTTTGTCTGAAGTTAAAAGTGAAAAAGAAAAAATGAGATTAAATAAACAAAGATCTTTATTTTCTGGTAATCGTGAATATCAGGTTATTAATATGCCTTCAGGAGCATTAATAATAAGAGCTAACGATCTATCAATGGATAATGTGAAAATAAATGAGACTGATGCACTTGAACAAGCTTATGAGTTCATAAAGGAAAATGGTGGTATACCAGATGGAATGAAATTTGAGACAATTTCTCGTGAAAAGATAGAATCAAATGGCAAAGAAAATGTAATCGGATATACAATAGAGTTTGTACATGAGTTTAATGGTGTCCAAGTAGTATCTAACGATGGAGAAGGAATTAAGATTTCAATCGATTCTAAAGGGATAAACTATTATCAGAGAATGTGGACTGATCTTAAAGAAGTTCAGGCAAAAAGAAGCGCAAGTAGCAGAAAAATAATATCAATTGAAGATGCGATAAAAAAAGCTTCAAAGGAACTTCTTAAAATATATATTTCTGATTCAGATATAAATATAATATCAGTTGAAAAAGGCTATTATACTGGTTATCTTTATCAATTGAAGGAAGAACCAGACAAAGTATATATCGTAAAGACTGATTCTGAAGATGTTTTCTATATTGATATTTATACTGGTCAGATGATAAGATGATTGAATGACATCAACCTCTGGTAATATAGAAGAAGTAGTTTTGATAATAGCTGATATAAGCGGTTATACACAGTTTATGTTAAAGCATAAAAAAGAGGTTAAGCATAGTCAGATAGTCATTTCAGATCTTATTAACAGTATTATTGAAAAAGTCGAGATACCACTTTCTATATCTAAATTAGAAGGTGATGCTGTCTTTATTTATTCTTCTATTAACAAACATCCCGATCAGAATATTTCAAAATTAATTGGAAAAAAACTGTTACAGTTTTATGAAGCTTTTGAAAGAAAGTTGATAGAACTTGTAGAGAGTAATGCTTGCGATTGTTCAGCTTGTAGTAATATAAGAAATCTATCTCTTAAGATCTTTGTACACAAAGGGGAAGCACTTTTATATAACATTCAGGAATTTGAAGAGTTATCCGGTATAGATGTGATTCTTATACATAGACTTTTAAAAAATTCTATTAACGAGAAAGAATATATATTATTTACTGAAGAAGCGTATTCTTATATTGAATTCCCCTTTAAAAAAGAGCTTTTAGAGTACAAAGAACAACTCAGGGATATTGGTGAAAAACGTGTGCTAGTATATATTCCGGAAGGTGCTTGTAAGATACATAAAAAGATATATCAACAGGAAACCTTTAAACACAAATACAAAAACTTTTCTGAAGTACCTGATTTTAATGAAATAAAATGGGAAAATTTCTTTGTAATATTTAAAGATGTTTATTATAAAGCTATTAAACCTATCTGGGATAACAAATATTTAAACAAAAAGTATAGATACCTTAATAAAAAAGAACATTCTATAAATGAGGATTTAGAGAATAAATGATCTCTTTATATCATATTGCACTGCTTGGAAGAATATTTCTTTTAGGTCTTGAACGAATAGCTGTAAAAGATCTGGGAAGACATCGAGATGGTAATACCGCACCCTTTATGCTTTTTTTTGTCGCAACAATCCTTTATATACCACTTTTATATTTTGCTAAGATACCAACTGATCTATCTGTTTTAAAGTATATAACCTTATGTGCTTTTATCTATTCCTTTACCTTTACTTTGTATGTCAAATCGATGTCTTTAGGTGAGATATCTGTTGTAGGACCTTTATATAATTTTAATGTATTTTTCTTATTGATCATTTCTACTATTTTTCTGAAAGAAAAATTTACTATATATAAGCTTATTGGTATTTCTTTAATGGTTTATGGCTCTTCTTTTCTTAGAAAGAAAGGAAATATATTCCAATCTATAGGACATCTATTTAAGGATAAAGCTTGTCAGCTTATGATGATATTTTCCGTTTTTTTAGCAATAGGTAGGACTTTTGATAGATATCTTGTTCAGGGTGTAGATCCTATATTTTATGGTTTTACACTATATTTAGAGATGAGTTTTATTTTACTGGTATATAATCTTTTAAGAAAAAGAGGTAGGAATAGTCTAATACTTTTTAAGGAAAAACCTGTTATGTCTATTATTGCAGGTGCTATAAATACCGGTGCCTATGTATGCCTTCTTTTTGCTCTTACAAAGATCGAGGTGTCTGTTGCTGAGCCAGCTGCTATGTTATCAATGATCATATCCATGCTTATAGCAAAGGTAATATATAAAGAAAAAATAGGAACAAGACTAATAGGTGTTATAATAATGATAGTTGGTACATGGTTATTGTTCATTTAAACAAATCAAGTATATTGTTCGTCTTATATTTATAAAGATAAAAATAGAGGTAACGTGAACGGAATTGAAAGATTAGAGAATAGAATAAAGAAAATAGAAGCTGGAAGAATACTTGATATTGCATCAGGCAGAGGAAATTTTGTCTATTATATAAAAGAATTCAATTCAAACGATGGAATTTTTTGTATTGATACAAACGAGGAATTATCTAAATTTTATGATAAAGAGTTTCCTGAAGAAAATATTAAGTTCATTCCGATGAATGCGTATGAGTTAACGTTTGCTGATGATTCATTTGATAGTATAAGTATTTCCAATTCTATTCATCATCTCGAAGATCCTGAAAAGGTGTTTTCCGAGATGAAAAGAGTATTAAAGAAAAATGGAACAATATTTATTAACGAGATGTTTTCAGATAATCAGGATAAACCACGAAATACTCATACAAGATTACATAATTGGTGGGCTAAGATAGATAGTCTTTGCGGAATAATTCATCATGAGGTATTTAAAAAAGAAAGATTATTAGAGATTGCAAAAAATGCATTTATTGGATTTGACATTGAAACAATAGAGTATTATCAGCCATTTGAGGATCCTTTTGCTGATAATGTATTAAAACAGATGAATTCATATATTGATATGTATATAGAAAGAGCAAGAAAAGCTTCTTTAGACAAGGAGCTAGTATCAGAAGGTGAAGAAATTAGAGATATACTTTATAATAACGGATACAGTCCATCTGGGGCGATGTTTTTGATTTTAAAGAAATCTAGTGAAAAATGAAAGGAATATTATGGGGAAAAACACAGCATATCTTCTGGCTTATCGTGAGATAAAACAGTCAAAGGAAGAGTTTAACGAATATTTAGATGAGATGAAGGAACTTGCAAAATCAGTAGATATAAAGATCACAGAGGTCTTTGTACAGACGGGTATGAGAAATGATCCTAAGACCTATTTTCATAGTGGGAAGATAAAAGAGATAAGTGCTTATGCAAGTGAGGAAAAACCAGAATATATTATTGCAGCTGAAGAACTTTCTCCACTTCAATACAAAAACCTTATTGAGGAGTTTCCATTTGAGGTAGTTGATAGATCAGAACTTATTTTTTTTATTTTTAAAGCCAATGCAAAGACTAATCTTGGTAAATATAAAGTCGAACTAGCTCAGCTTCAATATGAGATAACAAGGATGACAGGTAAAGGTGTCTCAATGTCAAGGCTTGGAGCTGGAATCGGGACAAGAGGTCTTGGGGAACAGAAAAAGGAACTAGATAAAAGATATATAAACACAAGAATAAAAAGTCTTAAAGAGAAGATAGAAAAGGATAAGAAATCTATAAAACAGAGAAGAAAGAATCGAATAAACTCAAATCTTCCGATAGTTACCCTTGTAGGTTATACAAATGTTGGTAAGACAAGTCTTTTAAACGCTATGCTCAAACAGGAAAAGGGTTATGTAAAGAATAAATACTTTGCCACACTGGAACCAAAATGTAAGAAACTATTTATTGATCAAGATAAATTTGCTCTTGTAAATGATTCTGTTGGTTTTATCTCAAAACTACCAGAAAAATTATTTGAGGCATTTCTATCAACAATAGAAGAGATAAGTTTTTCAGATCTACTTATTATTGTATTATCACCACATGAAAAAGAAGCAAAGAGACAGCTTGAGATTATTGATGATACACTTGAAAAATTAGAATCCAATGATAAAAAAAAGATTATTATACAGAATAAATGTGATCTTATAGAAAATTGTGATTATCCTTTTGTCTCAGCAAAGACACATAAAAATCTAGATACTTTGAAAATTAAAATAAAAGAAGCTTTGTGGAAAGAAGCTGATGCAGAAAATAAAAATCAATAGGAAAAACATTAAAAACACATATATAAGAGTTAACCAGGACGGAACTGTTTTAATTAACTGTCCGAAAAGAGCAACACAAGATTATATAAATGGTCTCTTAGAAAAAAGAGAAAGTTGGATACAAAAAAGACTTGTTGAGATAGAAACTAAAAAAAGAATACAAAGAGAAAACGTTGATAGGATACTTTTTCTAGGGAAATACTATAATCAGCAAGAAATAAGATCTGAAGATTCCTGTATAAGATTAATAGATGATACTTTCTATTTTTATATGCATAGAATACCTTTTGATAGTCTGAAAGCTTGTATGCTTGAAAAATTCAAAGAAGATCGTTTAAAAGAGATTGTAAAAAAATATTTGAATGAATATATATCAAAGACAGGTCTAATTCCCGAAACGATTGAATATAAGAAGATGAGATCAAGATGGGGGTACTGCCAGTCCAATAAAAAACGAATAGTATTTTCCAGTGAGCTTATCAATAAACCTAAGGAGTTTATTGAATATGTAGTCTTACATGAAATTTGTCATTTAAAAATACCTTCTCACGGAAAAAGATTTTATAAGTTGTTGGAAAGATATATGGTAGATTATAAAGAGAAAAGAAAACACATAAAGTAAAGCGTAAAGCGAAAAGGGTGGTAAAAAGAAAAAGCTGGATTTTGGGATAAAGCTGGATTTAGGATTTTGGGAAGTTCATAACCAATCCCAAAACCAAACCCCAAATTCCAAACCCCACGTTTTAAAAAAGGAGAAGGAATGAAGATCTATATTTCGTTAGATATGGAAGGAATAGCAGGAACATATAATTGGAATCAGGAAAGAACCGGATACGGAAGGGAAGAAGTAGTAAAAAACATGCAGGAGCAAATGGAGTGGATAATTCAGGCTATTCATGAAAGTGAAAAAAATTCTCAGATAACTAAAATAACAATAGCAGATTCACATAGTGGTGGAGACAATCTTACATATAAGATAACTGAACTTGATTCAAGAATTAATCTTATTTCTGGAGGACCAAGAGTCAAGTATATGATGCCAGGGTTAGACGATACATACGATCAGATCTTCTTTGTAGGTTATCATTCTGGTATTGGTAATATAAACGGTGCAATGGATCATACATATTCCGGTAGCTGTATTCACAATATATGGATAGATGATATACCGATGAATGAAGGAATAATCAATGCTTATTATGGTGGATATTTTAATATTCCAACAACTGTTATTACTGGAGACAAAGCTCTAAGAGAAGAACTTAAAAGATTGAAAATACTTGATGATTCTCTTTTTGTTGAGACAAAAGAAGCAGTTGGAAGATTTGCAAGTGCATCGTACTCCAAGGATAAAGTTAAAAGAGATACTTTTGAAAAGGTGAAAGAAGCACTTTCAGATTCATTTAAGCTTCCTAAAATAAATAAAAAAGAAAAAGATATAACTTTAAAAATAGAGCTTGCTTACACTTCAATGGCTGATTGTGCTGAGCTTATACCAAGTGCTAAAAGAATAGATGGAAGAACTGTTGAAATAGTACATTCAGATTATGGAGTTATACTTGACTCCATAATGGCAATTGTACTGCTGGCACAAGGCGGAAAGTGATTAGTAAAACGTAATGCGTAAAGCGTAAAGAGTGATTCGATGAAAAGTGAAACACAATCAAGTTGGGAATGACTAATGGGGATTTGGGAGTTATGGTATATTTTTTACAAACCACCAACCACCAACCACAAACTATAATAAATATATTATTTGTTTTTTTAAAAGAAAGTTGATACATTGAACCTCATTAATATAGTTGAGGTATTTATATGAAGGTACAAAATCACTTAATAAGAAACATTGCGATAATCGCACATGTTGACCATGGTAAGACCACTCTTGTCGATGCTATTTTTAGAAAATGTGAAGTCAAGATGAAAAATGACTCACCAGATGAGAGAATGATGGATAACAATGATCTTGAGAGAGAACGAGGAATAACAATATTCTCAAAATCAGCTTCTGTAATCTATAAAAAACATCAGGTGAATATCGTTGATACTCCTGGCCATTCGGATTTTGGCGGAGAAGTTGAAAGAGTACTTAATATGGTTGATGGAGCACTTTTACTTGTAGATGCTGTAGATGGACCAATGCCTCAGACAAAATTTGTACTAAAAAAAGCTTTAGAATATGGTTTAAGACCAATTGTTGTAATAAATAAGATGGATAGACCGGAAGCTAGACCAAGATTTGTTGAAGATAATGTCTTTGATCTTTTTGTAAGACTTGGAGCTGATGATGAACAATGTGATTTCCCGATAGTCTATGCATCCGCAAGAGATGGTTGGGCAGTACATTCTTCAGAAGGTCCTGGAGACGATGTCTTTGAACTTCTAGATCTTATTCTTGAACAGGTTCCACCACCAAAAGTCGAAAAAGCACCGTATTTTAAGATGCTTGTCTCAAATATTGCTTATGATTCCTTTGTGGGTCAGACTGCCTATGGAAGAATAACTTCAGGTACTTTTAAGAAAAATGATACACTTTATATATACAAAGAAGATGGAAAAATAATTCCGTTTAGAGCTACAAAGATCATTCATACTGAAGGTCTTGAAGAAAAAGAGATAATGGAAGTATATCCTGGAGATATAATATCACTTGCTGGAATAGATAATTTTGATATAGGAGATACTATTTCATCTTCTGATGAGATAACTCCAATGAAAAGAATATCTGTTGAAGAGCCTACTGTATCAATTCATTTCTTTCCTAATAACTCACCATTTGCTGGTAGAGAAGGTCAGCATGTTACAAGCAGAAAATTAAAAAATAGATTATATGAGGAATCTAAAAGAAATGTTTCTATAAGAATAGTTGATGGTAGCAATGCAGATGAATTTATAGTTTCAGGTAGGGGTACACTGCAACTTGGTATTTTAATTGAGACTATGAGAAGAGAAGGTTTCGAGATGGAGATCTCAAAGCCTAAACCTATATATAAAGAGATAGATGGTAAGATACATGAACCGTTTGAAGAAATAATAATTGATGTAGATAACGAATTTTCCGGTTCAATTATCGAAGAGCTATGCAGAAGAAAAGGTGAAATAACTTCAATGGGAACTGATCCGAATGGTTCTACAAGAATTGAGATCGTCATTCCTTCAAGAGGTCTTACAGGATTTTTTGATGTTTTTATGTCGCTTTCAAGAGTAACAGGAATATTAAATCAGTCATTTGGTGGATATATTCAATATAAAGGTGATATTGAAGGAAGAGATAAAGGTGCACTTGTTGTTCATGAAAGTGGAAAGGTTTCTCCATATGCGCTTATTAACCTTAAGGACAGAGGTGTATTCTTTGTTAGACCTGGTGAAGATGTATATAAAGGAATGGTTGTTGGTGAAAATGCAAGAACCAATGATCTCCATGTTAATGTTTGTAAAGAGAAAAAGCTTACAAATATGAGAGCATCGGGTTCTGACCATTATGTTAAACTTCCGCCGGTTAAAAAGATGTCTCTAGAACAACTTCTTGATTATATCAGAGATGATGAGCTACTTGAGATAACTCCTGATAATTTTAGAATAAGAAAGATCAACATGAATTATGTTCCAAATTATGTGAAGAATAGAAAATAGAGAAACAGGTTTTCGGGATGAAGCTGGATTTTGGGAAAAATAGTCCGACCCTAACCCCTAAATCCTAATCCCTAACCCCTGCTTTAATAAAGAGGTATTTTATGGCAAATATTAGAATAATAAGAAAAGATATTACCACTTTGGAAGTAGATGCTGTTGTAAATGCAGCTAATTCTTCACTTCTTGGTGGAGGTGGAGTGGATGGCGCTATACATAATGCAGCTGGTCCAAAGCTTCTTGAAGAATGCAAAACTCTTAATGGATGTGAGACAGGAAAGGCAAAGATAACCGAAGGTTACAACCTTCCTGCAAAGTATATAATACATGCAGTTGGACCTATCTATCATGGCGGAAATGATCAGGAAGCTGATCTGCTCTATAGTGCTTACTGGAATTCTTTAGATATTGCCGAGCAGCATGGAGTCAAATCAATCGCTTTTCCCAATATCAGTACCGGAATATACGGATATCCCAAGAAAGAAGCTGCAGAAATAGTAAGAAAAGTCATCAAAGACTTTATTGATGAAAGACCAGGTTCTATTGAAAATATAATATTTGTATGTTTTGATAGGGAAAACTATGATATTTACGAGGAGTTGTTTTCACTGAATAATGAGTATTAAAGAGGAACTTGTTCATTTTTTTTATTTCATTTTCCTAATCAGAAATTAGATTTCTATAATATACTAGTATTTTTTATAGTATAAGTTCAAAAAAATCAGTAAAGATGATATAATTCAGACATGATAGTAAAAAATAATACAATTGAAATATTTGAACCTTTTGAGTTGATTAATGGTGGAGTTTTACCTTGGATCGAGATATCCTATGAGACTTATTGAAATCTGAATGAAAATAAGGATAATGTGATACTTGTATGTCATTATTTTTCAGGTGATAAACATGCTGCTGGAAGATACGATCAGACAGATGAAGAAGCAGGATGGTGGGATTCTATTATTGGTCCCGGAAAAGCTTTGGATACAGAGAGATTTTATATAATATCAACAGATGCTTTATCTTGTGTAGTAAATTCACATAAAGTATCTTCGACTTCTCCAAGAAGTATAAATCCTTCTACTGGAACTCCTTTTGGTATGGAATTTCCTGTAATAACTATTCAGGATATGGTCAAAGCACAAAAATTACTTATGGATAAACTTGAGATTGATTCGATATATGCAGTATTAGGACCTTCAATGGGTGGATTACAGGCACTTAGCTGGGCAGTTCTTTATCCTGAAATGGTCAGTAGATGTATTCCGATTGCGGCATGTGATAAGTTGGATTCTTTTTCAGCTTTCTTTCCACTAAGAATGGGAATCCAGGCGATTAAAAGTGATCATTTTTTTAATAATGGTCAATACTATGATAAGACTGAAGATGAAAAGCCGATGCAGGGACTAAAGAATGCGATAAATGGTCTCGCTCTTATAGCAAGAGGAAGAGATTGGGGAGATAAGATCCTAGGATCAAGAGGTTTTATAGAAGGAAAAGATCCATACAATGCTATAGATAACTTATATGATTTTGAAAGAAACATAATTCATGGTGTAGCTGCAAGAGCTTCAATGTATGATCCAAACTCTTATATTTATATATCTAAGGCAAATATACTTTTTGATCTTTCAAATGGGTTTGATGATATTGATGAGGCTGTTAATAGAACTAGTTGTGAGTTTCTTTTTATATCTGAAAAAAACGATATTTTTGTTTTACCAGAAGCGATTAAAGCTTTACATGAAAAGTGTCTTTATAATGGAAAAATATCAAAGCATATAACTTTTGATTCTCCGGTAGGGCATCTAGGCAGTGTATCTCATGCAAATTTGTTTGCAGATGAATTATCTGAATTTTTAAATAGAGGTGTTTAAATGTGGAATATGAATATGATGGATGACTTTTCTAAAAAGTGGGAAGAGATGATGAAGGAATGGTTTGACCAACTTATGAAAAACCCGGAATTTTTAGAAAATGTAAGTAAATCTATGGAACATGCTATGACTTCCAAGACTGTTATGCAGGAGATGAATAAAGAGATGGCAAAATCTATGTCGCTTCCTACTGCACAGCTTATGGGGAGAATAGGTGGATATATTATTCGTCAGGAAGCTAAGATAGCTGATCTTGAGGATCTTATATTGAAGCAGAATGAGGATATACAGGAGATAAAGAAACTTTTAAAAGCGAAAAAAACAAAGAAATAATAAAAATAGGATTTTGGGAAGAAGCTGGATTTTGGATTTTGGGAAGTTCATGACCAACCCAAACACCAAACACCAAATTCCAAACCCCACGTTTTTAATTTACAGGAGGAATAAGAGGAATGACTAAAGATAAAGAGTTTATTATAGATGAGAAAGAATTAGAGGAGATGTCTCAAAAATCTGCAAAATTCTGGGAAGTA
>PKTG01000113.1 GCA_002869225.1 Candidatus Muiribacterium halophilum
AAAGAAGGATAAAGTGGAAGTAGTGGAGCACTTGCTGAAAACTGTATATAATCAGTTCCCCATGAAAGTGATTTTCCTTTTATCATATCCTCACCAGTATTAGGTCCATGAACCTTTTTAGGATGAAGATGCATAGCGTTGATCGTATCGTCATAATAGTATTTTGTGTTTTTATTGTTTATAAGATTTGCTATAGTCCACTGAATGAAAATATCTTCAAAATTCTTACTTACACCGATCTTTTTAAGTGTATCTTTGACTGAATCTATTCCTTTTAGCTGGTTCTTTGCAAGTGTAAGAGAAAATTTGGACATATCATCACCAGAAAACTTTGAAGCAAGATAATAGTTGAAAAGATAAACTGCTCCGTAGTTTTCAAGCATAACATCTTTAGCCCATGCTGTAAGAGAAAGTTCCGGATTTCTCATATATGCAAATATCTGATTAGGATGCTCGTATCCACAAGTTCTCATCGCAAGCTGTGAACAAGCTTCGTTAAGCCATATCTCTTCTTCAGGATCCTCGTTCCAATGAATCATATGCTGAAATTCGTGAGCGATTACAGAATAAGTCATCTCACTGTTAGGATCAGCTGGATTAGTATCAATGTAAAGCATCTCTCTTTCGTTTGAATATTCAAATACTCTTGTAGAGTATTCGTTAAGAGGGAAGAAATATCCAGCTACAAATCCTGGTGAAGTCTGTGGATCATAACCGTCTTTGATATCAAGAAACAACATTGTCACACGATCATCAAAATCAATACCAGGTTTCCATTCAGAACCAAAGTATTTATGGTCATTAGGATAGATGTTATCGTCAAACTCACGGGTGAAATTTTCAATAGTAGTCTCGGAAACATTCTGTCCTACTTCGACATATATGTATGCATGTTTTGTTATCTTTCTAAGCTCTGCTTCAACCTGAACAAACTGTTTAGTAGCAGGTTCCATAGCCCAGAAGGTGGTTGTTTCGCCAAGGGCAGTCTTGATAGGCTCTTTTTTAACTCCTTCTGTTGTTGGTCTTCCGTGCTCTTTGTAAAAATCCTGAGCATCTTTTAGGAACATGTCGGTACCATCAATATAGATAGGTCCCTGATTCATGTTCATCTTGTCGATTGTCTTCTGAGTAAATGAATAAGTAGAGACAAAAAGACAAAGGATCAGTGTCAAAATAGCAAGTCTTCGCATGTGTTTCTCCTTTTTATATCTTTCAAATAAGTTTTTTTAAACGATTACTAATTGTCTTTTACGCCTAATCCCTATCAAACTTCCTCGAATTAGCGTTGCTAGTCCTTCGTCAGCTTTCAATTGATTATACATAAAATACTTCATAGTTCTCTATTTACAAAATCTTATTTTAAAGATAATTTTTGAGTTGATATTAATAAAATTCGAAACTCCCAACTCAGCACTCCAAATTCCCAACTATTATTGATTGCGCATTATATAATCAATAACAACTTATAAATAACATTGAATTATACTGTAAAAGTGTTTGAAATTCAAGCTGTTTCTTTTATCGGTGTAATTTCAGACTACTCTTATAATAATAAGGTTAATGGTAAAACTGTGAATAGTGAGAAGTGAGTAGTGAAAGGGTAAAAATAAAAAATCGTGGGGTTTGGAATTTGGTGTTTGGGGTCTGGGTTGGTTATTACCTTCCCAAAATCCAAAATCCAGTTTTATCCCAACCCCCCCAGTTTTTAATAACTTTTTGCAAATATTGCTTTAATATTAGTATCTTCACCTGTAAGGATACATTTTTTATCTTCTTTTTTATATTCAAAAGGAACACATCTTATGGTTATTTTTAGTTCTTTTAATCTTACATCCTCTTCATCGCATGGGTTCCAAGGTGCAAGAACAAAACCTTTATAATCTTTAGCAAAAAGATCCTTGAGTTCATCAAATGAATCTACTTCTTTAATGGATGAATCAAGTCTTTCTTTAGCCTGATCAAAATAAGTCTTTTGAATGGTTTCAAGAAATTTTGGTATCTCGGTTTTTATTTGATCTATTGTAAGAAAATGTTTTTCATAAGTCTCTTCTGATCTTAATCTAGCAACAAATTTATTTTCAGGTATATCTCGTGGTCCTACCTCTATCTGAATAGGTACACCTTTTTTGACCCAGTTCCATTTTTTTGTGGATGATTTTATTAGAGTATCATCAAGTTCAACATTTACTTTTGTATTAAACTTACCAAAAGTGAGTCCTTTAAAACTGTCTTTGAGTTTTTTAGCGTATTCAAGAACCTGAGCATCTTCCTGTTCATCTTTCCCTCTCTGAATAGGTATTATGACTATTTGAGCAGGTGCTATCTCAGGTGGAAGTCTAAGACCGTTATCATCAGCATGGGTCATTATTACTCCGCCGATAAGTCTGGTTGATACTCCCCATGAAGCTGTGTGAGCATGTTTTTGTTCACCATCAGTATCAGTGAACATTATATTTGCAGCTTTAGAGAAGTTAGTTCCGAGGTTATGAGTTGTTCCTGCCTGAAGAGCTTTACCGTCCTGCATCATAGCTTCAATGCAGTATGTATCGATCGCACCCGGGAATTTATCATAAGAAGGTTTAACTCCGTCAATAACTGGCATAGCTAGTCTTTCCTGAGAAAAATCCTTATATATTTTAAGCATCTGAATCGTATCATCATAAGCTTCTTTTGCTGTTGCAAAAGCAGTGTGTCCTTCCTGCCATAAGAACTCGGAAGTCCTCAAAAACACTCTTGGCCTCATTTCCCAACGGACAATATTGCACCACTGATTTATTTTAAGTGGAAGGTCTCTGTAGGACTGAATCCAGCTTGCAAAAGATTCACCGATTATAGTCTCGGAAGTAGGTCTTACAATAAGTGGTTCTGTAAGTTCACCGCTTGGTTTAAGACCATTTTCTGTGTTTTCAAGTCTATGATGAGTGACAACCGCCATCTCTTTAGCAAAACCTTCAACATGCTGAGCTTCTTTTTCTATATAACTAAGGGGTACAAAAAGAGGAAAGTATGCGTTTTTAACTCCGCAATCCTTTATCTGCTGTCCAAGTATCTGTTGAATATTTTCCCATATTCCAAAGCCCCATGGTTTTATAACCATACAACCTCTAACATGTGCCATTTCTGCCATGTCGGCTTCTCTGACTACTGACTGATACCATTTTGGGAAGTTTTCTTCTCTTGTTGGATTTATAGCAGTTCTCTGTTTCTTACTCATATATACCACCTTGTAATAGATTTTCTTGTTAAATACTACAAAGGAGGCGTGAAACTGTCAAGTGCTTATCAGTGAATAGTGAGAAGTGAATAGTGAATGGAAATAAAGCGTGGTGTTTGGAATTTGGTGTTTGGGGTTTGGGTTGGTTTTAATCTTCCCAAAATCCAAAATCCAGTTTTATCCCAAATCCCTGCCTTTAAAATTTTGATTTATGGGAGTTGAAAGGTATAATTGAATCATGATGAAAATATTACTTCCGGCTGGTTCTCTTAAAAGTCTTGCGGCTGCACTAGATACAAAAGCACATGCAGTATATCTTGGAGTTGGTGATCTTAACGCAAGAAAAGGAGCTAAAAATATCGGATTATCTGATATTGGTGCAGTAATTGATATGGTGCACAAAGCTCAAAAAGAAATTTTTATAACTCTTAACGTGATCTTTTTCGAAGAGGAACTTGAATATGTTAAAAAGATGCTTCTTGTACTTCTATCTTCTGAAATAGACGGACTCATAATACAGGATCTTTCTGTTTTTAATTTAATTAAGGAACTAGGATTTAAGACTGATAGAATAATTCTTTCTACACAGGCAAACATAAACAATAAATATTCAGTTAGACTTGCAAAAAAACTTGGAGTCAAAAAAGTTATTCTTGCAAGAGAACTTACAATTGAAGAGATTAACGAAATAACAGAGGATACTGATATTGAGACTGAGATATTTGTACATGGTGCTATTTGCTATAGTTACTCAGGCTTGTGTTATATGTCATCTCTTATTGGCACAAGAAGTGGAAACAGAGGAGAATGTGCACAACCGTGTAGATTGAGATACAGATACGATAGAAAAAGTGGATACTTTCTTTCAACAAGAGATCTCTGTTTATACGAAGATCTAGGAAAGCTAGAGAAAGTGGATTATCTAAAAATAGAAGGCAGACTTAAAAGTGAACATTATGTAAATACATGCGGTAAAGTATATACAGAGGAAGCTCCTGATTATCTTCTGGATCTGGTTTTTAATCGAGATTACTGTAAGGGTCATCTATACGGAAAAGGAGCAGATAGAATAATAAATGCATGGGATGGTATTAAAAGAGGAGCACTTCTTGGTTATGCAAAAGCAAAAGGTGATTTTTATTCTGTCAGTCTTAAATATGATCTTGCTTTGGGTGATGGTGTATATATAGAAGAGAGAAAAGAAGGGGTTAGACTTAAAGCAATATATGATAAAAATGGAAAATTTCTTAAAAAAGCCCGTATGGGTGAGACAGTACTTCTTAAATTAGGATTGAAAGACTATATACCAAAAGTCACTTTATATCTTAATAACTCACATCAGACTATCTGGCATGGAAAAACAAAACTTCCTACAAGAATGCCGGTTGTATCCTTTGAGACAGAGATGATATTTGATAATTCAGGACTAAAAGTTATATATAAAGGAAAAGAATTTTGCTTTAATCTTGATTATCAAAAAGCACAGAATAGACCACTTTCAGAAGAATTCTTAAAAGATGTGATGACTAAAAGTGCAGATAGTATATTTTGTTTCAAGGATCCAAAGATCAAACTCGAAATAGAAGAAAAATTTCTTCCAATGAAGGATCTTAACAATGTTAGAAATTTAGCTCTTGAAAAGTTAATTGAAAGTGAGACTGTGCTTAAGGAAGAAAAAACAAGGCAGCTTCCCAACAATCCTGAAGTAAGAGTGATGGTTGATCGTGTAAGAAAATACGAGGTGTTAAAAAATCATTATAAAAATACTTTTTATTTACCTGTTGAGGATATAAAAAAGTTTTATGATGATGTGATTCCTTATTTTCCTCCGGTTTTAGATAGTGAGTTTTATGATTATATGGTAGAAGCGAAAAGAATAAAAGGACTTGGATATAAAAAGGTACTTGTAGGAGATCTAGGTGGTATTAATATCTGCAAAGAGATCAAACTCGAGTTTTTAGCGGATAACTATTTCAATTGTGTTAATCATCTATCAGTAAATTTTTTAAGGGAACTAGGTGCAGATTCTGTTTGTCTTTCTCAGGAAGTGCCAACGGATAATATATCAGAAATAGTAAAAAAGACAGATGTCGATTTAGAGATAATGGTAAAGGGTAGAAGAAATGCTATGATCAGTGCAAATTGTGTGGAGTACAGTGCGGGAAAATGTACAAGTCGTGATAACTGTCGTGGTGGATATATTTTGCAGGATATGGATGGCAAAGAGTTTCCTGTGGTGAAAAAAGGTTGTAAGAATTTCTTTTTCTCAAATAATATAACAGATATCCGTTCAAAGAACATCAAAGCTCATATTTATAGATATGATTTTCGTGGAATGACGATTCC
>PKTG01000131.1 GCA_002869225.1 Candidatus Muiribacterium halophilum
TATACAGAACGCAAAATTTTATATAGATAAGAATGATGATGGTGTCTATAGTGACGGAGAACCTCTTTCAAGTGCTTCGGATGAAAATGGTGTCTTCGGATTTACCGAAAGTGCAAATAAAGGTGATAAAATAAGAATGCATCCTGACAATATGGGAACGCATGCAGGTCAAACATATAACGGGGAACTTCTTGAAAGTGAATTTGATCCTGAGAAACTTCAGGATGACAAAACGGTTATTTCTCCATTAACAACATTAAAGCAAATACTCGATCTTAACGAAACTGATCTAGTATCGTTAATAAATCAATCTTTTGATCAAAGTATTCTTACAGAAGCTGATATATATGTTGATCCGATTAAAGATCTTCTATCCGATGATTTTACAAAGATTCAGGCTAATATAACAACAGCATTGATCTTAAATGGATTAAAAGATTCATCATCAATTAAAAGTACGATAAAAGTAATGGATTCTAATGAAAAACTACAGGAGTTATTTAAACTTTTTAGTCCTGTGGCTAGTAGTGTAAAAGAATCGCTGAATGATGCTAAATGGACAACTGTAAAAAATACATTGCAGGATGATCAATACCCAACTCCTGATGTGCAGAGTTTTGTTTATGCTGCACTTGAAAGTAATTCTCATTTTTCTGAAGATATGAATACTGCTATTACAAATGGGATTACAGATGTTAAATACTTTTGTGATTCTGTTAATGTGATCATGATAGAGAAAAAAGACGAAGCAAAAGAAGAAATACTAAAATATGCCTTGAAAAAGTATCTTGATGATAACATGATCACTTTAATGAATAATGATCTATATGAAACTCTGAAAACAAATGCAGCCAATCTAACTGGTGATTTTGATTTTTTTAACGGAGATTTTGCTGCATTACCTGGTGGATTTTCCAGTGATCTTTTTACATATGAATCAGGTTTTGTTATGCAGCCTTATTTAAAGGATGCGGTTTTTTATGTGGATGCTGATAATGATGGAGTTTATGATTCCGATGAAGATTCTCAGGAACAAATATCAAGTTTTTCTGATGAAACAGGAAAGTTTTATTTTGATGATCCTGTATACGAAGGTCAGACAATAAGGATGCATCAGTATGCAAAAGGTGAAGATGAAGGCTTAGAGTATAATGGGGAGGAATTTGAAAGAGTTATAACGGATGATCTTTTTAATGATGAGATCGTTATTTCTCCACTTACGACTGCTGTTTCTAAATACGAGATGGAACCTGATGATATTGCAGAAGTTTTGAACACGGTATTGGCAGATGCTACACTGTTTTCAAAAGAAGATGTATATTCAGATCTTTTGAATGCGTTTTCCGGGAAAGATACTGTGGAAGTTAATATAACTAACAAATTATGTGCAAGTAGTGCGGTTAACGATGTTCTTCAGATATTTTCTCAAAATGATGATTTTACAACTTTTATTAATAATATGACTTTAACGGAAAAAAAGACCTTTTTAATTAATTTATTGACTCCGGTCGTGCAAAAGTTACAAGTGTCAATGGATCAGGATCTTCTGCAGGATGTCTTTGATAAAATAATCATTGTAGCTCAACCAGATCTTGTATTGAGTCCGTTTTATGGATATGATTTTGATATCTGGCCAAATGTTGATCTTAATGAGATATTACAGATGAGTAAGAAGTTTGATAAGATTCTTATTAATAAGATAATCGCAGGTATTGGAAGTATTGATCTAACAGCAGATAAGACTGTTGTCTCCACTCAGATTGTAAATGCGTTTACTAATGCTATCTCTTCAATAAGTGTTTTAGAGACAACACAAAAGATAACTGATCTTTTACTTTTAACATATTTAAAAGATAATTATTTTGTATTTATGGAAGAGGGATATTTAGATACTGCTAAGCAGATATTTTCACTTTTAGGTAGTCAGGCAGATTATTCTTCGTTGTTAGATAATTTAAATCATTCATCTGTAATTGATATTGATGATAATGGTAATATTGTTCTCGATTGATATTTTTGAAAATACAAAAATTATAAGATATAATGATGTAAAATATAATATTTAATAATAAAAAGCGTTTCGAATATGTATTGAATCTAATTGAAATCGGGGCTATTTTGAAAAATAGATCAATTTTAAAAAATATTAAAATCTGGGCTGTCTTTTTTATGGCTATATTTATGATAGCTGTTATTTCACTCGATCTTTATTCTATATTATCTAATTATAAAGTGAAAAGATCTACAATCAGAGCTGATTTTATCGAGAGTAAAAAGCTTCAGTTAAAAGAGGAAGTACTTAACGTTGTTGAGTTAATAGATTATGCAAGAAACAAAAACAAAGTAAATGTTAGAGAACAGCTGAAAAACAAATGTGAAAACATGTATAGTATATTCAATACTCTCTATGAAAAACATTCAACTCATCATTCTGAAAAGGAATTAAAAGAGATATACTTCAATATATTAAAGAAATTCAGGTTTCAGGATAATATAGGATATTTCTTTATAATAGATAACAAAGGTTATGGAGTGTTTCATCCATATCTTGAAGATTATCCTGGTACACCAATTCACGATACAATGGATTAATTTGGGAAAAAAGCTTTTTACGAAGTGATGAATAAACTTTCGAAAAAAGACGGTATCTTTCATGATTATTACTGGAATGTTGAGGATCAAAAACATAATAGACTTAAACTTGCATATTTTAAAGAATTCAAACAATTTAACTGGATAATGGCATCAACATTGTATCTTGACGAGGTTGAAAAATGATTAAAAGAGAGATTACTTGATCAGATAGGAAAGATAAGATTTGGTAAAGATAAGAAAGACTATTTGTTTGTTATGTCAAATGAAGGTGTCGTTCAGATGAACGATGTTCAAAGGATTCTAATAGGAAAAAATATATTGAATATGGAAGATCCGAATGGCGTGAAGGTCATTCAGGAAGAGATAAAACTAGCAAAGAATCCTGATGGTGGTTTTTTGTATTATCAATGGAAAAAGACTGATAATGATGAAATAGGAGACAAACTATCTTTTATTTACGGTATACCTGAATGGAATTGGTTTATAGGAGCTGGAGTATATATTGATGATGTAAATCTTCAAATAGAAAAACTTTATGATGAACTTCTTGAAAACCTTAAAAGGAAAATATTATATGATGCGATCTTATTTCTTATTGTCTTTATAGTCTTATATTTTGTTTTCGAAAAAAACTATAAGAGGTTTGGAATTGCTTCGGATAATATTATTAGTGAGCTGGAAGATTCTGTTTTTAGTGATAAACCATTACATATTGAAGAAAATGAGTTTAAAGAGCTAAAGTCGTTTAAAAATGGATTTAATAAGATCCTGAAAAGCAAACAGGAGACAAGAGCTGAACTTGAAGCACAAAGAAAAAGATTTGAAAAAATTATAAAAGGAACAAGAACAGGAACATGGGCATGGAATATTCAAA
>PKTG01000051.1 GCA_002869225.1 Candidatus Muiribacterium halophilum
TCTTCCAAAAGTCAGGATCAGAGATAACATCCAACTAGCACCTAATTCATATTTGATAAAATTAAAAGGTATGGAAATAGCTCGTGGTGAGGTCATGGTTGATAAGTTCTTTGCTATGAACACAGGATTTGCATCGGAGGAACTGGATGGTGAACTTACAAAGGACCCTGTTTTTGGAATGGATGCATACTGGATATCTGAAGAGATGAAAGATTTTGCAGAAGAAGCTGGATACACTGTTGTTGATGCTGTGACGATTGTTATAACTCATCTTAAAGAACTTGTCGTTCAGTTTGCTCATGAACTTCTTGGAAGAGAAGAGCTTGAGATGCTTATTGATTATATCAAACAGGATTATAAATCTTTAGTCGATGATCTTTTATCTGATGATAAAGGAGTCAATATGCCAGGACTTCAGAGAATACTTCAGAATCTACTTAAAGAAGGAGTTTCAATAAGAAACCTTGTTACGATCTTTGAAGCAATAATAGAGACAAGATCCTATTATTCTATTGAAAACCCTGAGCAGATAACCGAACATGTTAGAGCTCATATATCTAGGCAGATAGTTGAAAATTATGTTGATAAGAACGAGAATGTGCTAAATGTAATAAACATGGATCCTAATCTTGCTGAATCCTTATCAAAAGTAATAAGGGAGACTGCAAGCGGAATAGGTTTTATAGTTCTTGCACCTGATCAGAAACAAGAGCTTATTGAAACACTCGCTGCTATAGTGCAGGATATATCCTCAAAGGTATCTAATTTTGTTATACTTACAACCCCAAGAATAAGAAGAGCCTTCAAGATGCTTCTTGATTCTGAACCTGGTTTTAGGACTGTAGCAGTGCTTTCTCATAACGAGATACCTCCTACTCTTCCGGTTAAAGCTGTTGGACTTTTGAAGATGTAGCGACGTTAGGACGTTAAAACGTTTGATCGGTTAAAACGAGGAGATAATGGATAAAGAATTTATAAATAATCTGATTAAAGAGACTAAAGAACTTTTAATAGAAGAGCCGTTTGAAAAAGAATCGGCAAATACTCCGTCTGTTATATCGTTTTCAAGTGGTAAAGGTGGTGTTGGAAAGACTACTCTGAGCATAAATATTGCTATTGATCTGGCAAATAAAGGGAATAAGGTGACGCTTCTAGATGCTGATCTTGGTCTGTCTGATGGTGATATACTGCTAGGAAAAGAGATACATAATACTCTTATTGATTATCTTGAGGGAAGATGTGATTTTCAGTCGATAAAAAATTCTTTTTATGGAATTACTTTTATTTCTGCAGGATCAGGTGTATCTCAGATAGCAAATATGGATGATGATGAGAAAAAGTATGTTTTCAATGATATTATAAAAAAGATAGACTCTGATTATCTTATAATAGATACAGGAGCTGGCATATCATCAAATACCACTTTTTTTGTGGAACAATCAGATATCGCGGTCGTTGTCGTAACTCCGGAACCTACTTCTATTGTTGACGCTTACGGGCTTATTAAGACTATGTATTTAAAGGGATATAAAAACATATCGGTTATTATAAATAGAGCTATAGATGATGATGAAGCTATCTCGACTTTTCAAAATCTAGCCAGAGTGGTGAAAAAATATTTTTCGTTTGATCTGTCATATTTCGGGTTTATACCAGAAGACAGAGAGGTACAATTTGCTTTATATAAGAGAATACCGGTTATTTTACAGAAGGAAAAATCGGTGTCTAAAAAAATTGAAAAAGTTTCTGGTCTTTTATATAATGACCTTATAAAAATAAAGTGATTCTATAATTTTTCAAAATAATAGAGAGGGGATTTATGTCGTCCAATTCAAAGGTTAATAATAGAAGATCCTTTGTTGCAGATACATATAGTTCAGCTGAACTTGATGCAAAGCTTGAATTGGGTGATGATTTTGATGTAATAGATACTCAAGATATCATAGAAACTTATTTTCTGGGGCTGTTTTCTAAGAAAAAAGTCAAGGTCACGGTTCAATATCCTTCTAAGGAATCTTTGCGTAAAAGAATGGGACGCTCTAATGCTAAAAAAGACAGTGATGTCGAAGAGTTCCAAAATTTCCTCAAAGGTTATAACAAAGGCAGTTCAAGAAAAAAAACTCCCTCAAAACAGGAAATACAAAATGGAAACATTAAGATATTAAAAGATATTATGTCTAAGATGGATTTCGATAAAGATGCCCAACCCCCACAGATAAAGAAAAAAGCAACCTATGATACTTTGCCTAAAACAAAAAATGTAGAGAAAATAGATTTTAAAGAAGCCACAGAGGAGCAGCAACATTATCAGAAACTTGCTGAAGAGATATCATCATTAAGAAAAGAACTGGCTATATTTGCAAAAAAGGATAGGAAAAATACTGAGGAAAGATGCTCCACTTTCCGTAAAAGATTCTATAAGATGTTTGTTGATAACGATATGCCGGCTGCTTTCACTAATAACCTTTTAAATCTTTTTGAGAAAAAATTGACTCAGGATGAGCTTGAAGATAAGACCAAATATCGAAGAAAACTTCGAGAGTATCTTATTGATCATATATATTTCAGAAAAGGAATTGACGCGGAAGCTGGATCTAAAATCGCTTTTTTGGGACCGACTGGCGTAGGAAAGACCACTACTGTCGCAAAACTGGCCTATCACCTCAAATATGAAAAGGGAAAAGAGGTAGCTGTTATATCTCTTGATGGTTATAAATTTGGCGGGATCATGCAGCTTGAGGATCTTTGTGATGAGATGGGAATAGAGTTCTATTCTTTCCATGAAGGCTCTGAACTTGAAAAATATATAAAAGAAAATAATGATAAAATAATAATAGTCGATACAGCAGGACAAAATTATTCCAAAGAATCAGGTTCTAAAGAGATAAATAATATAATAGATTTTACCGAAGGATTTGAAAGATACTTAATACTTTCATCCAAAATGAAGTTCAATGATATGATGAGATTAAACGATTCTTTTTCTGCATGTAATTTAAAAGGTGTAATATTCTCTAAATGTGATCTATGCAAGTATGTGGGTACTATTATTGCTTTTCTTTATAGTTCGAAGAATAATCTTGTTTATATGACGTTTGGTAAGAAAATAACTGGTGATCTTAGGGAAGCTATTCCTTATAGATTAGTGGATGGTATTTTAGAAGATGAGAACTAGAAGTCTTATACTAATATTTCTTTTTGCTTCTTTTTTTATGGTCTTTTCAAGAAATTTTCTTGTTGGAAATGTTAGTGATCAATATGGTTCTCCTGTATATAATGCAAGAATAGTACTTGGGAATTATTCTGAAAGTAAATCCTATAACAGTCCTCTTATTGTTTATTCTGATAGAGATGGGAAATATAAATTTCTTGATATTTTACCTGGAGTTCAATCTATAGAGTTTGATTGTGAAGGGTATCAGCAACTTGGTGAATCTATAGACTTGAAATCGGGAAGTAATATATTTAATGTCGTGATGAAAAAAAGTCAGGAAAATGGTAATGCTTTTTTTGATGAATATAACCCGGAAAAGAAAATACATCTTAGTGGTATTATAGTAGATGATGTTACTGGTAATCCTATAAACGATGCTTATGTAGTTTTTGGTGAAGATATAGCAAAAAGTGATCAAAAAGGTCGTTTCTCTATTGATCTGAAGGAAAGAAAGACTGATTTTCTAATAATATCCGCTAGAAAATATGAGATATATCAGAAAAAGGTCTTTTCGGAAGGAAACAAAAAAATAAGATTGAAACGTAGATCTCCTTATAACGAGATATATGGTCAGATAATAGATAAGACATCTCTTATGCCTCTAAAAGATGTTGTTATAAGGATTGGTTCAAGAGAAACAAACTCTGGATCGGATGGAAAGTATTTTATGAAAAATATACCTGCCGGGGAATATCCTATACTGGTAAAATTAAATGGTTATAAAGAATATTCGGAAATAGTAAATATATATAAAGGTAAACAGAATTACGATATCCTGCTTTCGCAGGCTGAAAAATATGGGTATGTATATGGTTATCTGAA
>PKTG01000014.1 GCA_002869225.1 Candidatus Muiribacterium halophilum
GATATAACCAAAGAGTATAAGACTACCGTTCTTGCTCAGGATTCTATCTATATGGAAAGAAAAGCGAATGTAGATCTTGGTATTGATAGGATCCATTCTTAAAATGGTGATGTTGACCTTGTTACGGCAGCAGGGATCTATGATGCAAACTCAAATGATATAAGAGATACTCGTACGGAAACAGAACTTACAGCTTTATGGTCAGACCTTGTTCTTAGAGAAGAGGATGGAGCTCTTGATGTTGCTGATGAAGGTGTTCAGGCATATAAGAGGACAAAAGAACAGGAATATTCAGATTACTGGAATTATAGAAACAGACAGGATGACCCAAGTGTTCATGATGATAATTTTGAAGTCAAATTGACCGATGCAGAAAGAGATTCCTACAAAGATAGCGGTTATACTGATGATCAGATAACCGAGATCGAGAAAGACAGAACAGAAAAATATCAATCATGGAAAGATGTATATGGAAAGGATGAATATAACGAGAACTATGAATATCAGGTCTCAGAAAACGAAGAAAATGCAATGACAGAAGGAGCAGTGTGGAATGAAGCTCAGCTTAAAAACACAATAAGAGACTTTGGAAAAGTGGAAAGTTCAAGTACTCAGCTTAATATTGAAGAAGCCAACATCAAAGGAAAGAATGTAAAAGTAGTATCTGCTGGAAATATTGGTTCGGATAATGGAGAGACTACGATCAATCTTTCTGATGGACATATTTTTACCGAAGATGAAAAACTTACTTTGATGGCAGCAGAGACTCAGGATATGATACTTTCTGATGATGAAAGTTATGTGACAGTGCTAAAAAGAGAGGATGTTGATTTTGATGCAGATTCAATAGATCTTAAAGCTTCCGGCTATGTGTATGTTGGTTCTGAAAAGGATATGTTTCTTAAAAAGATAGAAGCGGCACAGGATAAAGATGTAAGAATTAAAGGTAAAGAAGGAATATATGATGTTTCCTATGATGATAGTCCTACAATAATCGCAAACGATCTTATTCTGGAAGGAAGTAATGGAAACATAGGTACTGTGGATAATCCTCTTCTTATAGACCTTAAAAATGGCGGTGTCCTAACAGCAAGAGCTGGTGGCGATATATATCTTAAGGAAGTGTCAGGAGATACTTATTTAAGTTATGTGTACACAAAAGGACTATTCTCGTTTGAAGGTGCAAACGATCTTCTTAACGCCGATGGTGATGAAACAGATAATATTCGTGCAAAGACTCTTGATTTAACAGTGCCTGGTTATATAGGACTTGAGAATAATAGAATAAATGTAAATATTGATGATGTAGTTAACTTTGATACAGGAAAGGATATTCATATTGGAAACTATCAGAGACCACTAATTCTTGGTGATGTGAAATCAAACTGGTATGTAGAAATATTATCAGAGCAGGATGTACTTGCAAATGAGACAACAAATGTAAGAGGTGATGGAGTATTTATCGAAGCTTATAACTCAAAGATAGGTACTAAAGATAATCCAATAAACATAGAATATAACTATCATGGAGAACTTTTAGCAGATAATGATATTTTCGTAAATGTTAATCAAAGTAAGAATAAATTTACTGATTTTACATCTAATCATGGAAATATAAATATTTATTCATCAGAAGCATTTGAATTTAAAGAGAATTATAATGCTTCTCAGGGAACTGTGTATGTTAATTCAGATGGTGTTATAAAAAGAGGAAACGGCACCTTGAATACAGATAATATTGATATTTATTCAAAGACTGGAATCGGTGCTTCAGATGAATATTTCGATGTTGATCAGGCTGGATATCTATGGGCAAGATCATCTTCTGATGGAAGTGTTTATTTAAATCTTGCAAATGCTGATGCTGTGATAAATGAAGTAAATGCAGGAAGTATAAGCATGACCTCTCCTACAGATATTGTTATGTCAGGAAATATAACGGGTACAGATGTAAAATTAACAGCACAGGGATCAATACTTGATGAGAATAATAATGCCATAGTAAAAGCTAACAATCTTGAACTTACTGCAACAACAGGAAGTATTGGTGAATTTGACAGATATTTCAATATTGATTCACAAAATGTAAACGCTACTGCACAGACAGGTATTTATTTGAGAAAAGATACAAAGGATCTTAACTCGAATCAGATGACTCTTGGAGTAAAAGATGATGTGTATATGCAGGTGCAAAATGGAACAATAGAACTTAAACAACTAAACAATATAGAAAGTGTCAATCTTGAGAAAAGTGGAGATGTAAGATTATTTGTTGAAGGAACTGAAATAGATCTTAATCCGGAACCTCCAGCACCACCTACACCGCCAGCACCAGCGGGTGGTGGAAGTGAAGAGAATCCTAATTCCGATATAGATGTTCCGGTAGAACCGGAGCAGCCGCAACCTGAAGAACCAGTTGTAGAACCAGCAAATGAACCGGAGCAGCCACAACCTGAAGAACCAGCTGTGGAACCAGCAAATGAACCGGAGCAACCGCAATCTGAAGAACCAGCTGTGGAACCAGCAAATGAACCGGAGCAACCACAACCTGAAGAACCAGCTGTAGAGCCGGCAAACGAACCGGAGCAGCCACAACCTGAAGAACCAGCTGTAGAGCCGGCAAACGAACCGGAGCAACCGCAATCTGAAGAACCAGCTGTAGAGCCAGCAAACGAACCGGAGCAGCCACAACCTGAAGAACCAGCTGTGGAACCAGCAAATGAACCGGAGCAACCGCAATCTGAAGAACCAGCTGAAAAACAAGGAACAGTAAACAGTGAAACAGAAGAACAACAACCAACCACAAACAACGAACCAAAAACTGAATCAGATGAAAGCAATGGGGAATTGGGAGTTGGGAATGGTGAGTTGGATAAATCAGTAATTACACAACCACAAACTACAAACAACGAATCACAAACCGAGAAACAGATAACAGACGAAAACGAAAGTCAAAATGATAACGACAAAAGTGTAAAGTCTGATGACGATTCTGATGATGATGATGATAAAGACGATGATGATGAGGAGGATGATGATGAAGAATAATCTTTTTATAATAATTTTACTAATAAGCTTAGTGTTTTTAACCTCATGTGGAGGCGGAGGCGGTTCAACTCCGATATCATCTTCAACCAATGTCAGTTACGCCTTTACCGGAGTTGCTGTGGATCCATATATACAGAACGCAAAATTTTATATAGATAAGAATGATGATGGTGTCTATAGTGACGGAGAACCTCTTTCAAGTGCTTCGGATGAAAATGGTGTCTTCGGCTTTACCGAAAGTGCAAATAAAGGTGATAAAATAAGAATGCATCCTGACAATATGGGAACGCATTCAGGTCAAACATATACCGGGGAACTTCTTGAAAGTGAATTTGATCCTGAGAAAATTCAGGATGACAAAACGGTTATTTCTCCATTAACAACATTAAAGCAGATACTCGATCTTAACGAAACTGATCTAGTATCGTTAATAAATCAATCTTTTGATCAAAGTATTCTTACAGAAGCTGATATATATGTTGATCCGATTAAA
>PKTG01000027.1 GCA_002869225.1 Candidatus Muiribacterium halophilum
GTCTTTGAAGGAATAGAAGAGGAACTGAAAAAAATAGATGAAATTCTTGATAAAGGTCTTGAAAACCCTATAAGAGTATACTTTACCGATTCGATGCTCTCTGTAATGCTTCATACAACATCTTTTGCTAAAAAGATCATAATGCTTGTCTTTTTACCTATATGGTATCGAAAAGCTAAAAAATATTGGAATTATAGCAAAGGCTGGCTTATGAAAAACAGTATTATAAATTCCATTGTCTTAAAGACTGCAGAGGGTCTTGAAAGTACTGTAAACGTTGAAAAAGGATTTTCTAAAGATGAGTTTGTATGTAAAGATACCAGAGAGGACCAGAGAAGAGTGTTTTTGCATCAATATATTCAAGCACTTCTTTCAGATATAAACAAACCCGAATGGCTTGAAGAAGGACTTTCTTATTATACAATGGAAAAATATTATGGTTCCCAGTTTCTGAAAGACGAGACGTTAGAAATGGTTCAGGATATGCCTGAGTCTTCTATTGAGGATATCATATTCAGTGGTATCAAAGGATACTGGATGGTCAAGTATATAGAAAAGGAATATCCAAACATGATAAATGAGCTTTTAAAGGAAACAAAGGAAAAAGAATTACCATCAATAGAAAAAGCTTTGTTTGAAAGAATTGATGGTGTAGATGATAAAAAACAACTTTTTGAAAAAGCTTATAGCAGTTTAACAAAAGAAAATGGTGTACTCTCATGAAGAATCTTATTTTTCCAGTAATAGCAGGAGTATTGATTGCTATTCAGAGTATCTTTAATCAAAAACTCTCTTTAAAATCAGGAATATGGCTTACAGTGACAATGGTTCATCTAACCGGTCTTATAGCATCGCTTATCGCCTATGCATATTTTAGAAATTATAATGTATCATCTTTACTTTCAGCAAATAAAGTATTCTGGCTTGGCGGAGTCTTAGGTGTCTTTATTATAGGTTCTGTTATTCAGGGAATAACCAATCTTGGACCTGCTTATACTTTTATTGTAATGATCTTCTGTCAGGTCCTTGCTATGTTTTTTATTGAGAAATTTGGTCTTTTTGGATTTGAGAAAAGTCCTTTGAGGTATACTCAAATATTGGGAATTATCCTGATGTTTATAGGTGTATTTCTTTATAGAAAATAGATTATCTTATCTTAGAAAGATAACTCTGAGCTATTGTCCTTATTTCTTTATCAAGATCATTTCCAAGTCTCTTTATATGTACTATAAATTTAGGGGAATTGATCTTAATAATAGCCATTAAAGCATTTTTTCTGATATCTCTATCTTTAGACTGAAGAAGTTCAATTACCTTATAAACAAACTCATTGATCTTAAGGTCACCGATTGTATATAAAGCGGTAGTTACCATCCACTTATCTTCAGAATCGAGCATCTTTTCTATTTCCTCTAAAACAGATCTATCACCAAGTTTATAAAGAACCATTACAGCATTACCTTTGATCCTGTTGTTAGGATCTTTTAGGAATCCTTTAAGTACTTTGATAATAGCAGGTTTGTTTTTTGTATTAAGGAAAGATTCGATACAATTAGCTCTAACCCTCTTATTCGGGTCTTTTAAAAGAGTCAGAAGTATTATTGTTGCAAGTGGAGTATCCAGATCTTTTAAAGCTATGGATATAGTTGACCTAATATATGCATCAGGGTCTTCTATCATACCTTTAAAAACAGGAAGTATTTCATCCTGATGTTTAGGTAATACATAAGAAAGTGTCTTTACACCAATATATCTTTTTTCTGCTTCATGAGAACCACAGAGTTCTATTCCTTTTTTGACTATCTTATCAGAAGTCTTTACCAATGATTTTGCCATCTGACTTCTTGCTTTTTCATTAAGGTCGTTAAAGTTTTCAAAATACGTCTCAAGATTTCTTTCACCCAGTATCTGAATTATCTTATCTCTTAAAGTTTCGTTGTTAAGTTCGCTTAAAAGAACCTGGTTAACAGCTTCATTGTTGTGCCTTGCGAGAGCATCAAGCACACCATCCTGAATATTTTCTGAAGGATCGGATAGCATTTCCCGGAAGATTCCCAATACTTCAGAAAGATCATAACTATCTAATACTGAGATAGTACGATATCTAATGTTTTCATCAGGATTTTTAGTTAGTCTTACAACCTCTTCCAGTATTGATGGATGAAGTAGTATCTGAGCTATTTCAAGTCCTATATTTATAAGTGCTTTTTCTTTGTTTTTAAGCATATTAAGGATCAACTTTACATCATTGATGGATTTTAGAGCTTCTGTAATATAATTAAAGTCTTCAACTTTTTCATGATAATTGCTAATCAGTTCATAAACTTTTTCTGTGTTTATCTGAGCAAAGACTTCAAGGGTAACTCTCATAACTCTTGAAAACTCTTCATCTTTAAGTTCTGAAAGTTTTTTATTAAAAGAAAGAAAAAGTTCCTGCGAGTTCATCTTTGAAAGTTGGTTCATGATGTCATCTTTAAATCCTGATTCCTCAAAGTATGTACAAAAATATGGTATAGAGTCTTTTCCAAATGAAAGTAATTCTTTGAGCATATAGTGTAGAAAATTACTTACAGGAAGGTTTTTCATATTAAGATATACTTTTTCAACGAAGTCGGAATAATCATCTTTTTCTTCTTTGATCTTCCTTATCTTTTTATCAAGTATTTCTTTAAAGAACATTATTTCTTTGGTGTTTTTATTTTTAACTGTTGTTGCAAGAATTATGTCGAAACTGTCTGGAGTCTGGAAATCCACAAGTAGAAAGAAAAGATTTTTCTGAAGTTCCGGTATACCGTTTTTCATCTTTTCTTTAATTGATGGCAATATTTTATTTTCTTCTATCTTTGAGAGATTAGCTATAAGAAGATCTACAACCTTAATATTATGACTTATGCAAAGTATTGCTAGAAGTTGTTTAATTAGTACTTTTGATATTTTAACTTTAGATCTAAACAACTCTTTAATAGCAAATTCTTTAAGCTTTACATTTGAAGTGTTGAGAGCTTCTATTATAAGTTCCTCTCTATCCTCATCTGAAAAATCTCCATGCAAAAGCTCTCGTACCACCCACTTTTTGACCCTAAGGTCAGGATGGTCGAACATCTCTATTAAATTTTGCATTATATCTGGTTGTAGTTCGTTCATATGATAATATTATCCTTTTCACTACTTTATCGCAACTTGATATTTATATAAAATATACAATTATAGACAGTTATATAATTGTATTAATATACATTCTTCGGCAATCTAAACTGTTTTTTTTAATTATGTAATCAATAGATTTTAAATTTAAATATACTATTTGAAAGGTCACAACCTTTATATTATAGAGAATAAGGAAAATCAATGCGAGTGATTGTTAGAAAAAGTTTAATAATTCTTATATAATTAATTCAATGAAGAAAACATTTTTAATTTTATTACTTTTAATAATTAGTATCAGCTCAATATCTCAAGAGATTCCATTAGATAAAAAACAATATCTTCTTCAAAAAAGTTATGAGATCTTAGAGTTCATTTATGAAGACAATAATGAATTTGTAAGAAATAATGATGGGATTGGTTTTTCAAGAAATGGTGATGAAAGCAAGGTTACTTTAATATACAACTATGAAAAATCAAATGAAAACACAATCTATTTAACATTTCATAAAAATCAAATAACTAATATTACAAATAAAGAGAAAATAATAATCAAAAAAAAAATTGAAAGAAAAAAATTAATCAAACGATGTAGAGTTTTTATTGAAAAATTTCGATCTGAATCTACAGATTTATTTATGTATTCAAAATTGACAAAAGTTTATAGAGATAAAATAAGTTTTCTATTTTTCTTTTACTATAAGGGCTTTCAAACAGGAGAGTGGGCATTATTTAATGTATTTAAAAATGGGATTTTTAAATATGTACAAATTTCTCCAGGAATGAAATATAAAATTCCAAGTAATATTATTACCTTTGAACAGGCAAAGAAAAATGTGGTGAAATTTTTGTCGAAAAATTATTCTGAGAACTTTGAAGATTTAAATATAGTTGAATTAAATCCAAAACAGAAAAAATTGTATGCAAATTATGGATTAAATCTACTTGATTTTTCAAAACCAATATTTCTGCATCCAAATATTAATATTGGGAAATACAAGGTTATTACACATAGAGATAAAACTGGAATAATTGTTAGAGATTGGACTAATGTTAATGAACATGGATATTCTAAAGAAAATTTCAATTTTAATAGTTCCAATTGTGCTGATTTTGTAAGACTTTCTTATTTGATTTGGGTAGATAAGCCTATTGTTCATAGAGATAAACCTTTTGCTGGTTTGATAGTCGATGCAGAAACCGGAGAGATCATAGGTGGAATTTAAATTTTTCAACACCAACATTGAATTTTTACATTATTGATATTCGAAAAAGGTTAATAATTCTTATATAATTAATTCAATGAAGAAAACAATTTTATTTTTTTTACTTTTAATAATTAGTATCAACTCAATATCTCAAGAGATTCCAGTAG
>PKTG01000030.1 GCA_002869225.1 Candidatus Muiribacterium halophilum
ACTGGGAAGCGATCAGGCTACATCAAATGTTAATGGATATTATACTTTTTCTGATATCTCCACTGGTACTAAAAATATGAAGGTAATGGTAAACGGAGTAGTCAGATTATCTACCCTAGTTGAAATAAAAGAAGGTTTTCAGAACCTTAATATAAACCTTGATGATCAGCAGGGCTCTATAACAACTTTCGCGAAAATAGAAGGTACAATAACAGATGTCAAGACAGGTGCTCTTCTTCCTGGAATAATCGTAAATGTAAGTGGTTATCCAGCGGTAGTATCTGGTTCTGAAGATTCAGGTGATGGCACCGGAAATTCTATCAAAGGTTTCTACACATTGAACAATATTCCAACCGGTCAAAGAACGGTCACATTCATTGATCCAAGTGGTAATTATTATGACTATACAAAGACAATTGATCTTTCAGAAGGCGAAAATGTTGAAGATATAACTATGACTCCTAAACCATATACAACCAATGAGACTTCAAACTTCGCTGGAATAGTAAAAGGTCCTAACGAAGAACTGGTTAAAGACATTGTTATCAGATTAAGACTTTTTGATTCAGATCTTAACGTCTATAACACTTATGAAAGTACATCTGAAGTAGATGGATGGTTTAACTTCATAGATATTCCGCAGGGAGACTATATTCTAACTGCTCAGGATTCAAGAAATCCTGTATCATACTCGGATTATTACAAAGAAGATGTTTCCATAGACGACGGAACTTTATATATGTCTATTCAGATGGAAACAGCAAGTGGAGCTAATCCGTAAAGGTGCAGTGAGCAAACACTGTCGTGTTTAGTGAGATGTGAATAGTGAATAGACAAGCAAAGATCTTACAGTTATCTGTTCCCTGTTCTACCCGTATCGCTTAACGCTTTACGCTTTACGAAAAAAGTTCTACAGTTCCCTGCTACTCAACTATCTCTGCGTTTACCTTATAAGGAACACCACGATTGTTTCTATCAACATTATAGACAACGAGTACAACTTCTCTATATCTTTTTCCAAATCTTTTAAGAGTTCTCTGCCAGCTCTTTCCTGTTATATTTACAGGTCCAAGATAACCTCTTTTGGTCCTAACAATCAAAGCAACCGGATAATCATATTCTGACTCGAAATTGATCTTAAGTCTCATATTCTGACTTAGTTTATCCGTTGGAGCTTTAAATCTTATATAGTTCGCACCAAACACCTGTGGAAGCTGAATGCTATATGGTTCTACAGAAACAGGATATTTATCAGAATCACTGACAAAATTAAGTTCCTTGGTATAAAGATCATGTTCTTCAAATATACCAGTTCTGTATCTTGCAATTGAGAAGTCTCTGAAAGCATCATTAAAATCCTCACCAAAGACAGAAAGATGTGCTTCGATCGATGAATATTCATTCTTGCCAACATCTTCCCACAAAGCTTTTAAAACATGCATTCCGTTATATTTATTGTACTTCTTTGATTCGGTTATAAACTTGAACCAAAGTATCGATGTATAAGATTCTGATGGATAAAGATCAAATATCGGAGATTGTGGTTCATCAAAATACTGATTCTTACTTCCGTTAACATAAGTCAAATAATCGTTTACATCATCAAATACAGCATCTTCCATCCAAACAGCAGTTCCTTCTGCCATCCATCTTCTAGACTGTATGAATCTATTTGTGAAAAGTCCATATCTAGCCTGTATTGAATGGAAAAATTCATGAGCACATGTTACAGCCGCTCCCTGAAGTTCTTTTACCTGATAGTTATCACCAATATAATCGTTATCTATCTGCATATAACATTTTTCTTTATTCGGGTCTTCAATAGGAATACAGATACCATAATCTCTCATGTCAGTAATAAGGACTTCCATGCTAGGTATCATTGCAGCAGGTTTAAATCCCAGTTCCTCGACTTCATATTTATAAGCTTTTTCAATATAAGTGGCTACTTTCTCAACATAAGCCGGCACCTCATCAAGATCTTCATCTTTATCAGCATTAAGAACTGCATTCTTTCCTTCTTTCTGATATTTTATGATGAAATGTTTAGTCCTAAATGAATATGTTACAGGTAATTCCTCAGTATCCGCTACTGAGACTTCCTCTGTTGAAGGGGTTCCTTTTAGAAAAGCATTTCTAGGAATAGCCATGAGTTCTTTTTGTGTTGCTGTTGAGAGTTTATCCCAATTTTTCGAGACATCTATCATAAAGTCGGTTGCCCAACCTTTTTGTATCTTTTTCTTATACTGATTTGGAAGAGAAGCTGTGTTTACCGATTTGTCATAGAGCGATCTGAATAATGTAACATAAGGATGCTCTTTTTCAGTCTTCTTATCAAAATTAAGCTTTGAGTATTTTCTCATTATATCCATAAGAGAAGTTATAGCATTAGCTTTTTGTCTTGAAGCAGGATCATCTGGATTATTTATAATATCCGATGAGACTTTTCCGTATAATTCGTTAACTATATCCTGAAACGCAAGAATATTCTCGGTCTTCATTGAATTTAGATATCTTATGAAAAGGTTCATGCCTTCAATATCCTGAGAAAGCTCATTTATTAGTCTTTCCTTTTCCTTCTCAACTCTATCCATTGCAAAATACTGTTCCTGAGAACCTTTATCATTCTCCATCAGTCTTGCATTTTCCCTAAATACTTTGAGCATATTGTTGAAATCCTGCTCAGCTATTGAGAATGCATTTATGACAAAAAGAAAGACAAGTAATATCGATAATGTTTTCTTCATACTATTTCCTCCATAAAAAACCTATTTGTATTAATTTTAAGGGATAAAAGCATTTTTGACAAGCAAAAATGCTGGGAGATGGAAACAGTGCCGGGTCTGGCTGAATCCAAAATTAAGCTGACAAAGCTCAGCCTGACCCATAAGCACGGTAACAGTAGAATAGTTAAGAGTAGTAAAGCGTGAAGGGGTAAGGGAAAAGCAATGAAAAGTAAACAGATAACTGTAATGAAAAATTAATAATATTAGGCATTTAGATTTCAAACAAAAAAAATTAGTGTTAAATCAATGGTGTAGCAGAAAAAATCAGAAGATATTTTTTTATTAAAACATGACAAAAACGGAGGCATAGCCTTAGCTACGTAGAGTATTTTGGAGTTTTTTAAGAGTAAAAAGATCAATGATTTTGATGCTTTAAACGTTTATTTGACACTAAAAGCTAGAATCTTATTGAATAGAGGAAATTATCAAACTCTTCCATGATCCTCTTTTGAGCATCTTTTCTAAGATTATTGATATTTTCATAGTCTTCTTTTAAACATTTGACT
>PKTG01000002.1 GCA_002869225.1 Candidatus Muiribacterium halophilum
AAGAATATGCTTACTATTCACAGTTTTATTTGCTATAATTAAAGCAATAAAAAACAAAAATCAAATCTTGGGAGAAAATATAATGAAAAAAATCGGACTATTTCTTGTTGCAGCATTAATAATTATCTGTTCTATAAATGCATTTTCCATGGACGTAGCTTCAATGTTCAAAAGTGCTGATATAAAAAGCGGATACAACTTTGATAAGGATAGATCTTTAGATCAGGTAATGGTTATATATAATGTGAAAAAATATCTTTCTGAGAAACAGGTTGAAAACAACTCGATCTCAAAGATTAAAAATAAAGGTCTTACATATAACTCTAAGTTAGATGATGAGAACCTTCAGGATATCTCAAAAGAACTTAATACTGATAAACAGCTTGCAGCACTAGCAAAACACATAGAAAAGAATCTTACAGATGGAAACAGTGTATATTATGGTCCTGTAGCTGAACTTGCTCTCGAATATATAGAGATAAGAAAGACAACCGGAAGAGCAAATGGAATCGAAAACATGGAAAATTTCTTTAATAAAGTCCTTGAAAAATCATATAAGATGGCTGAATTTTACATCAAAGATGAAAACACAAATCAGCTTGTTATGTATAACAGATTAGCAATTGCTATTCCTGGAGAAAACAACTTCATAAAAGAAGATACACTTGATGATGGTTGGGATGCCAGTTTATGGTATAAGGAACCTCAAATTAAAAGAGGTGAGACAAGAGGATATGATTTCTCACTTGTGATTTCAAACGATGTATTTACTGATGTAAGCATGTCGACAGAGGAGATTCAGGCGTTTTTTGATGAAAGAAAATCATGTCTTAAAGATAAATATGGTGATGAATATCCGGCAGCTATACTTGCTCATATATGTCATGAACTTGATGTTAATCCGAAACTTATAATTTCTACTATTCAAAAGGAAAAGGGACTTATATCAAGAGAGACTGCAACTAAATCGAGACTTGACTGGGCACTTGGTGTTGGTTGTTTTGATGATGGTACAAAAAATACAAGATTCAAAGGTCTTGATAAACAGATTAGGTTTGCTACTGAGACTTTCAGGACATGGTATGATGATGGACTTGAAAGAGATATTACAAAAAACGGTTTCAAGATCAAAGTCAACTATGGAAAAGCATGGCAATCAGTAAGAAACGAAGGTACATACTCACTATATAGATATACTCCACATACTTATGATTACTATGTATATAACAAGACTGGTAAGAAGAGTGGCGGGAATCTACTTCTTATATGGGTATGGAATGGATTCTTTGGAAAAAATACGATTAAGTAATTACTTAATCGTATTTTTTATAGATGATTTATAAGTTAGTTAATAAACAAAGACAATGCTAGTTCTGTGTCAACTTTCGCATGTCTGAATTTAAAATCTTGTTACTTCTTTTCTAATATTTGGTGGTTTTTCAATGATTTTCGGCAAACTCTTCTAAAGGTTTTTGGATTCTTGTTTTAGATTTTCCCTAACTCCTAAACCCTAATCCCTGCTTTTAATATACCGACTACTGTCTACTGACCACTGACTGCGAGTCGAAGACTCGATCAATATACGATTTTTTTAATTAAGAGTTCAAGAGTGTTTAACTCTGTTTCGAGTTGACTGACTACAGCAAAAGCTTCTCTTTTTTCTTCACTTTTGTTGTCTTTGATAAGTTTGAGGATCCTTTCCTGAAACAGTTCTCTTTTACCGTAGTTTTCTCTTGATATATTTGGTCTTTCAAGAAGATGGAACATAACACTTTCGTATATTTCCAGTATTTCTCTAACATTATCGAGATAATCTCTTATAAGACTGTTCTCTTCAGGTCTGTATAGAAAAAAGATATTATAAAGTGTTGTGTTTATATTCATATATATAAGAGACATATTCTGAATATAATGATCATTTCGGTTTCCAGCTTTTTTAAGATTTATTATGTTAAATATATCTTTTGAAGTATTAAATATTCTAAAAAACTGTGAATCAGTGTTATCCGAGCTTTGCGGAGAACTTTTTTCACATAACGAAACGAGTTTTATAGTTTTCTTTTGAATACTATGAAATTTTTGTATAATCTCTCTTTTGGCTTTCTTTTTAAAAAACATATTAGTATTATATGTTTTGCGCCGATAAAATACAAGAATAATAATTTAAGACCTATGAACAATATAAAAAAAATTCTATACGGATATTTTGGATTCAAAAATGCTGGCGACGAAGTGATCCTGGAAATAGCAAAAAGACATTTCCCGGATAGTCGTGTGCTGTCTTCTAAACATAGAAGAGAGTCATTTCTTGTCAGCAAATCAACTGTTATATTTCCAGGAGGTTCACTTTTACAGGATAGGACTTCTTTAAAAAGTCTGTTTTTTTATCTATCTGTAATATCTTTTTTTAAAAAAAGAGGTTGTAAGGTTTATATGCTAAATCAGGGAATAGGTCCAATAAAGTCCGAACTTGGAAAGAGATTGATGTATAGAATACTTAGAAGTGTAGATAGATTGACCGTAAGAACAAAAGGTGACTATATTTTTCTTTCAAAAAAACTTCAAAATGTAGAACTCGGTGCTGATACAGCTTTTCTCTTAGAACCTGGTGAACCAATGGAAAACAGTGAAAGAAACGCTGTCGTATTTAAGACGGTTTATAGAGAAAAATACCCAAAGATACCTATGGAATGGGATATTCTTGCTTTTTCAAAAAGAGATATGGCAAATCTGTTGAATATTTATGAAAAGAAAAGAATAATTCCTGTTTATATGATGAAAGCTAACGAAATGATAGATATGTTATCGAAATACGAGCGAGTTTATGCAGAACCTTTGCATGCAATAATACTCTCTTATCTAGCTGGTGTAAAAGAGATTTTTACAATGCCTTATGATATAAAAGTAGAATATTTCACAAAAGAGATAAAAAGTGATATCAATCTGATAGATGATTTTAAAAAGATATTTGATCCAATGTTCAATCCACTTAAAAACAATAGGAAACATCTTAGTAAATTAAAACAACGTGCTGCTTTCGGTTTGGAGATAGATGATGTTTGAGTATTATAAGATATCAGAAAAGGTATATATTTTTTATAAAAAAAGAGATAGGGAAGAGTTATTATCCGTCTTTGAAGGAATAGAAGAGGAACTGAAAAAAATAGATGAAATTCTTGATAAAGGTCTTGAAAACCCTATAAGAGTATACTTTACCGATTCGATGCTC
>PKTG01000048.1 GCA_002869225.1 Candidatus Muiribacterium halophilum
ACTTTTCACTGTTTTTCAAGTATTTCTTTACCCACTCACTTCTCTCCCACAGAAGATGAAGTATAGATTCCTTAGCTCTATATCCATGATCTTCATAAGGTAATTTTACATATCTTACCTTTCCACCATTTCCTTTTATCGCTGAGAAGAATCTATCTGACTGTATTGGATAAGTCCCTGAATTTGAATCATTCTCACCATGAAAGATCAGGATCGGTTCGTTTAACTTATCAGCATGCATAAACGGAGATACTGTAAAATAAGTCTGAGGAGCTTCCCAGAAGGTCCTTCGTTCGCTCTGGAATCCAAATGGAGTCAAGGTCCTATTATAAGCTCCACTTTGAGCTATACCGGTCTTAAAAAGATCGGTATGAATAAGAAGGTTAGCAACCATAAACGCTCCATAAGAATGTCCGATACAACCCATTCTACTTGTATCTACGACCCCTGTATCATCTAAAGCTTTCTTTGCAGCTTCAGCGTTCATCACAAGCTGTTCCACAAATGTATCGTTCATAGTCTTTGGATCTCCAACAACTGGAAACTGTGCATCTTTAAAGAGAGCAACTCCATCCATTAAAAAGAAAAGATTAGACATATATCCGATCTTTGTAAATTTATTCGATGATCCTCTTACCTGGCCTGCTGTCTTTTTATCGTTATACTCAAGTGGATACGAATGAAGCATTACAGGTACTTTTTCACCTTTTTTCATATTTGGTGGTAAGTAAAGCATACCTGAAAGCTCTACTACATCAGCTCTTTTATATTTGATTAGTTTTGGTTTTAACTGAGCAAATATAGGAAAAGGATTTTTAAAGTGAGATGTAACAGTCTTTTTTCCTGTCTTTCTGTTTATCTCATAATAATTAGGATAATCTTTAGGAGATTCACCTTTTATATGAAGTCTGTCACATGAAGTATCCCAGAATGCTAAAAATCTGTCGTATCTTCCCTTTGGTGATCTAAATATCTCTTTCTTATCTCCGCTATTAAGGTCTATCTGATAAAGCACAGGATAATATCCATCTTTTGTAGCGCCAGTGTCAGAAGTGAATACTTTTCCATCCCTATAAAAAACCACTTCATTTCCTTTTTTATCTACATATTCAACAAGACTACCTAAAGAATTGTAAACATCCTTTGATGACCTGTCCTCGAATATCCTTTTAACAGGTTCTTCATTCTTAAAGTCCACAACATAGGAAGTCTGCCATCTTCTTTTCCAGTCGTATTCCTTGATTATTCCTTCTCTTTTGGTGTTTTCAAGCCAGTTCATCGCGCTGTATCTATCCTTTAACCTAAAAACTTCCTTTGATTTTTTAAATGGAAATTCTGATAAACATACTTTATCTCTAAATGGAACATCGTTTTCCGGATCTCCACCATCTAAAGCCTCAACATAAAACAAAGTCGCATCCTCGTAAGGGACAAAATGAAAACTTCTTTTTCCGGTATAAACACCACCTATTGGAATAGAATCAGATACTCCGTGGCTTTCAAGAACTAACTTTTTGTTGTCTTCAATATTAAAAAGAAATGTATCTCTTGAAAAATAATAGAAAGGAACGGTATAGGAAAATGGTCTCTTATACTCTGTTCCAAGGAGCCATTTACCATCAGGTGAGCATCCTCCAACCCAGTATATTCCAGGTTTTCCAATAAACTGTTTTTTTCCGCTTTTTATATTTATCTTTGCAATTATCTGAGTAAAATAATGTTCAAAAAGTTTTTCATCATAAGGATCTTTCAAAAGGTCCTGATAAGTCCTTACCTGCGATTTTGCTCCAAAACTCTGCTGAATGATTGGTTTTAAATATTCAGTCGTCTTTTCAGGTTCTTTTCTGTTCACATTTGCTGCATAAATCACGATCATACTATCATCATCACCAGGTATAAAATAAAAACCTTTGGTAAACACTGTACTGATATTTGTTGTAACCTTCGAGCATACACGAGTATCAAGATCAACTATCCATAGATCGTTTGTATCCTCTTTAGAATCGACAAAAGCAAAATATCTTCCGTTGTCTGACCATGAATAATCAGGACATTTAAACTCTTTAGGCAGCCCGAAGATTTGTATTTGCTTTCTATCTTTATCAAAAAACTTGAACCCTGTATAAAAAGTAGTTGTCTCCTGTGAGAAGTTCTTTGGATTTATCCTTCTACCAGCAAGTTTCTTCATAGGTCTTGCAATATCAGCAAGATCAGGCATAGCATTATAGTAAACTTCAACATATCTTCCTGTATTTATCTTTACAGCAAAATATGGGGTAGGATTTTCAAGCACCATATCCTGAATTTTCTTTGAAGGTCTCATATAACCGGTTTCGGCAAATATCGACAATGAGATAATCAATAATAAAAGCATAAAAAATATTTTTTTCATAATAACCATCCTTATTTTATAAAATTTCTTTTTATTAAAATTTCCTTTAAAAGTTCTGCCGTTATTTCATTTCCTTTTGCTGTAAGGTGATCGTCCGGAAGCACATAGTCTTGCCTTTTTGCTCCATTTTCAAGAATGGCATTAAAATATTCATTCTGATCTAAAAACAAAATATCATTTTGCTCACATACTTTTTCAACAACCGAAAGTTTCATCTCAAAATAATTCATAAAGATCAAATTTATTTTATTTTCTTTTGCGGTTTTTATTATTTTTAATACATCACTTTTTATCCATTCATCGATTGACATCCTGGAATCTTTTGAAAAGTTATATTTTTTTATAAGCTGTGCATCATTAAACATGCCTAAGCTTAGATAAATTTTCTCGGCTTTTTTAAAATCTCCAGCCGCTTTATAATATTCAGCTGCTTTTACTAGGTTGTTTTTATCCATATTATTCCCAAATCCATACAACTCAACGTACTTATTAGCAGCATGATTATATTTTTTTGCCAGTACATAAACTTCTATTAAGCGTTTTATACTCTGAGATGTCTTTTTATATGAATAACTTTTTAATGCATATTTCTCAGCATTTTTCAGATCCCATTTTAGAATATACATCTCAGCAAGAAAATCATTACTAACTAAACTATTTTCCTTTATTTTCTCCATGACTTCTGCTGCTTTCTCTCTTTTTACTAAACTTAATAAATAAGCTTTTTCTCTCTTAAGGTAAAGGACATCGTCAGTTTCATTGAAAAAATCTTCACATGTTTTTAAAGCCTCTTCTTTTTTTTTGTGTTTGATGAGAAATTCTATATAACTCTCTCTATATTTGGTGGTATTTTTAATATTCTTTATCATAATAAGATAATAATCCTTCGCTTTGTGAAAGTTCTTTTCATCAAAAAAAATACTTTCAAAGATATCCAGTCTTTCCTGATCAAGTTCAAGTATTTTATAAGAGATCTTGTTATATTCATCACTCTTTTTGCTAAGTGTATTTAAATAAAGCAAATACGGTCTGTAATAATAAGGAAACTCATCTATATAATCATTAATATATTTTTTCGCCTTGATCTTTTCTTTCTTTTTCAAAAAATTATTTATAACTATCTCATACAAATAAGATTTGTCCTGTCTTTCTTTTAAAAGACTCGAGATATCTTTTTCGTTTTGTTCACCTGAGTAAATTTTGATAATAAAATCGAATATTTTTTTATTCTTATGATCTTTTACTTTTCCCTTGATAAAACTCAAAAAATTTATCGCTTTATCATGATTATCATTCTCAATATAAAGATCAAAGATCATCATATATAATTCTTTTATATTAGGATAACGCTTTATCAAAGAAAAAATCTGCTTATTATCAAGCTTTTTCTTTTCAGTATCGTTATCTAATATTGCTTTTAAAAGATCGAAATATTTACTGTTCTTTAATTTAACATCATTCAGGATAGTCTGAGCATCAAGTAAATGTCCTGCGTCTAAATTATATAAGAAAAATCCTATCTTCTCTTCTTCTGATAAATTAGATATTTTAACTTTTCCAAACATTTTTTTAAGAATATAGTATCTCTTTTCTTTAAGATTCTTATATAATTTATCATTTTCTCTAACTAAATCATTTAATGAGATTAATTTTTCGGGTATGTTATAGATCATTTCTTTATAGTTTAAGTCATCTGTTGATTTATCAGGAAAATCGATTTTTGAGATATTTTTTTGATTATTAATGAAAATATGCTTTTTAAAGTTCTTTATCAAAAGTTCGAAAAATCTATAGGTCCTTGATTTATATATTTTTTCGGAAATAAGGCTTATAGCATCTTGGTTTTTTTCAAATGGTGCTCCTTCAAAATTAGCAAAATTATTATAACCTGCCATAATTATTATAATTTCCGGAGAATACTTTTTAATAATATCCGGAAGATGTTTTAAAACAAACGATGTATTTTGTGCTAACCTGCCATAATTTATGACTTTTATTTTTTCTTCTGATACTTCATTCAGTTTCTTTTCTAGAATTGCTGGATATGAAGCATCTTTGTCAACTACTGCTCCATAAGTGAAGGAATCTCCCATACAGACTATTTTAACATTATTTGAGTTTACTTCTTCATCTCTAGAAAAATGAATCAATTTAGATAATAAAAAAAATGAAGTTTCAGTAAACATGAAAATGAATATTATTCCAAGAAAAACAATAAATAGCTTTTTCATTGGGAAACTTTCTCCCTAAAATAAAGCTTGATCTTATGAATAAAAAAGATAACACCCCCGGTAAGTACAATACTTCCACTTGTTGGAAGATCGAAGATCACAGATAAAAACAATCCGGATAACGACATGACCACACTAATCAATGAAGATAATATCATCATAGAACTGAGCGATCTTACATAATTCTCTGCAATATATGCAGGTATTGAAAGAAGTGCAATAAGTAGTATTATTCCTACAAGTTTTATTACAAACACCACGGTAAGAGATATCAGTAAAAAGATACTTACATACCAGAAACCTACATTGACTTTTCTTATCCTAGCAAAAACAGGATCATAAGATACCATTAGAAGTTTTCTATAGAAAATGCATACAAACATTAAAAGTAAAACTGAAAAGATTGAAATAAATATAATATCCTGTCTGGAAACAGACAGAATATTTCCAAATAGATAAGTCATTGGTTCTGATTTATAACCAGGAGTGAGGTTCATAAATATAATCCCAAGAGACATACTAACAGCCATCACTATACCTATTATCGAATCACTTCTTTCCCTTGAGTGAAAAGTAGAATAAGCAACAAACATTGCCATCAATATAGAGAAAAAACCTGCACCAAGATACGGAGAGATACCAAGAAATAATGCTATACCTATACCACCGAATGCTGAATGAGCTATTCCTTCTGCTGAAAATACAAGCCTGTTTGCAACAACAAGTGTTCCAATTACACCTGCCGGAATACTTATAATCAAAGAAGCAAGAAAAGCATTTATAAAAAAATCATAATGGAAAAACGATAGTATATCAGTCATTTTCTTTTTCCTTTATTGAAGAATTCAGTATCTCAACAGGACATTGATAATAAAGATCTGATATATTTTGAGGTAGATTTTTATTAGTATGATGACAAGCGGTAGTATTTATTACAGTTATTGTATTAGCATATTTTGTAAGAAGATTAAGATCATGACTCACCATAAGTATAGTCTTATCTTTGTTAAGTTTCTTTAACAGTTCATATATCTTAATCTGTCCTTCACTGTCTATTGACGCTGTTGGTTCATCAAGAAGAAGAATATCCGGGTCAGATACAATAGCTCTTGCAATAAAAGTCCTTTGACGTTGTCCACCTGAAATAGCATGAATATGTTCATTAAGTATTCCATCTACCCCCATTAGATTAGCGGCTTCCCTAACACTTTCATCTTTTTCTTTTCTTTTCAAATTTACTTCAAGACCCATAAATATCACATCTTTTACAGTTATTGGGAATTTTTCATCTCTTACCTTTTGAGGTACATATCCTAATCGGTTTAATACGTTGCTATTTTTTTGTCCGAAGATCTCTATCCTACCCTTGTCAGTTTTTAAAAGTCCCAGTATAAGTTTTAAAAAAGTAGATTTACCACCACCATTTGGTCCAATTATCGCCAGAAAATCATTTTTCCTGATCTTTAGATTTATATCTTTAAGTGTTGGGATCCTTTCATATGAGAAATTCAGACCTTCAATATTTATTATCACATTGTCATTCATTATCTTTGGTATCCTTTTCAAAAGATTCTCTTATCTTTTTTGCAAAAGAAATAAGATTATTAATATAATCGTATTCAAGAGCATATATTTCCTCAAGATCAGCACCAATATAATCAGCTATTATCTTAGGAGCATTTGAACCATATTGCGGCTGAACAAATAGTGTGTTTATCTTCTTTTTTTTCGCAAGATCAATTATATGTCTTAATTCCCTTATTTTCGGTTGTTTTCCTTCGATCTCAACAGGTATCTGATTCAGTTCAAACTCATCAGCAAAATAACCCCATGAAGGATGAAATATCATAAATATTCTGTTTTCTTTTTTAATACTCAATATTTCTTTAATTTCTTTTATTGTTTTTTGTAATTCGTTTCTAAATTTGAGATCTCTACTATAAAAATACTCTTTATTTTCAGGGTATCTTTGGGATAGTACCTCTGTTATAAGCGAAGCCATCTTTATTACATTTGAAGGGGATGTCCATACATGTGGGTCATAACCATAATCATCATGTTTATGATGAGAATTATTATCATCATGCATTTCAAATGGATCTTCCATCATCCTTTTTTTACAGACCTTATCAAGACTTACGATTTCTATTTTCTTATTAATCTTTTCTATTTTTCCTATCAAAGACTTTTCAAATTCAAGCCCTATTGTAAAATAAATATCAGCTTTTGATATCTTTATAAGCTGATTTGGAGTAGGTGAAAAACTATGAGCATCAACACCTGGTCTTATAAGCACTTCTATATCCACCTTATCTCCGGCAATCCTTTCTAAAAAAAATTTTTCAGGTGCAATGCTTACTATCGTGGAGATTGAAAAAGAATATATCTGACAGAGGATTATAAATAAGAAAAAAATATATTTCTTCAAACTAGCCCCTCTTTTATCTCATGTATTTTATCAAGTAGCCAATCACGTGTTAAAGCAACATCATTGTCCTTTGGTATATGTAGGAAACAATACTTTATATTGCTGCTATTGAGAAATTCAAGAGATGTATACATAGAGAAATTACAAACGTACATCCCCGAATCATAAGTTATCCTGGACATACTATCATCTTTTAATTTTAAAGAAGTAAATAGGATATCAACTCCATTATTTGTTATCTTTTGTGGAACATCCTCTTTATTATCTCTTTTAAGATTAACCGCTTTTCTTTCGATTCTGATCTTTTTCCCTCTTGGATACTGTCCTAAAGCTATCACTATATCAGGAGAAGTATTTTTTATTACATCTATAAATATCTTTTTTTCAAATCGTACTGGCAATAGTCTTTTAACAAGATTTTTACTTTCAGGAAGTATTTTCAGGACCTTTTCGGTTATGTTTTCAGAATAATCCTTAAAGGGTTCAAAGGCTGTGACAAGCACCTTTTTACAACTCTTATACTTATTCTTCTTCATCGATATTAAAATCCTCAAGCAGCCCTTTTGCCTTCTCTAATTCATTTTCAGCCACATAGATCTTTATTGATATCAACACATGAAGATGTGGTGCCATACCTCCACAATCATCAGCTTCTATAAAAGCTTTTACACCTTCAGATTCAAGGTATCCTTTAAGAAGTTCTGCTTCTATTCTATTTGAACACGAGGTCAGAAATTTTTTGTTCACTTGTCCTCCACAACTATTTTGTTTCTACCGTTTTCTTTTGCTAAATAGAGTCTATTATCCGCTTTTTCAACTATCATATCCATTCTTTTTTTATGATTTTTGATCTCTTCGATATCCGCTATTCCACAGCTAAATGTCACAAACATCTCATTGTTTTCATGTACTATCTTCATTTCCTGAGCAAAACCTTTTATCCTTTCCATTACAGGGAGTGCTTCTTCTCTGTTTATCTCAGGAAAAAGTATTATAAACTCTTCTCCACCATATCTTCCGACAACATCATATTTTCTAACCTGGCTTTTTAGAAGTTTTGCGATTGACCTTAGTACTTTATCACCAGCTCTATGTCCATATTTGTCATTTACATCTTTAAAATGATCAAGATCGATAATAGCAATAGAGAAAGTCTCTGAAAATCTATTTTTTCTTTCTATAAGCTCTTCGATTCGCTCAAAGATATGTCTTCTGTTATAAAGACTTGTTAGATAATCCATCATTGATAGTTCTTTAAATTTTTGCTCACTTTTTTCGAGAGCACGTCTTGTCTCTTTTAGATCTGTAACATCTCTTTGAATACCAAAATGCCCCTTTATATAACCTCGATGATCATAAATACAAATATAATCACCTTCAATCATCATGTCACTACCATCAAATCTTTTTTCTCTTGTATCAATATGTAGTTTTCCTTTATCAAAGAAATCCTTCCAAATCCTCTTTCCATTTTCAACATCATGCTTAAAAAAATCTATTGGTGTAAGTCCGATAAAATCATTTTCCTTTGCTCGATACTGCTCAAGCATCGCTTTATTTATCTTGGTTATTTTTTGTTCTTTAAAAACATAATCAATTGCTTTATCCTTATCAATAGAATCATCCCATTTAATAGGTTCAGGAAGCATCATAAAAAAGAAACCATCAAGTGATTGTCTAAAAAACATATCTAGAAGTTCTTCGCTTTGTCTTAGATTGTTTTCAGCATCCCTTCTCTGTGTAATATCATGTTTAACAGCTATATAATTTATCTTTTTACCATTTGAATCAAAAACAGGAGATATTTTCACCTCTTCAATATAAATACTTCCATCTTTCCTTTTATTTTTGAACTCACCTTCCCAGATCATATCCTTATCAAGGGTTTCCCACATTTTTTTATAAACTGATGGATCCTGGAACCCACTTTTTAATATTCTAGCATTTTCGCCTATTACCTCTTCTTTTCTATACCCTGACAGTCTTTCAAATGCTGGATTGACATATTCAATATTTGCTTCTAGATCAGTTATCAAAACTGATTCGGCTGCCTGTTTTACAGCCATAAGAAGTGTTGCATTTTCCTGTTCAGTATTTATCCTCTGTGTAATATCTCGTGCTGATGAATAGATCCGATCTCCATATATAAAAGATCTCCATTCAATCCATCTAAAATCACCATCTTTTCTAATATATCTATTTACAAAATTAAATACTTTTTTGGTATCCGAGAGATCAGAAAAAGCACTTATTGTAGAAGGTTTATCTTCAGGATGAACAAATTCTAAAAAAAGTTTTCCTTCAAGTTCATCTTCTTTATATCCTAAAACATCTTCCCATTTTTTATTAAGTTTAATAAAATGACCTTCAAGATCAGAAATACATAATAGATCAAGATTTACCTCAAAGAAATTTTCGACACTTTTTGTACTGTATTTTTCTTTCGATATATCACTAAAAAAAGTCACGAAATGTCTTTCTAAAGGACATATGATCTCCACTCTAAACCATTTATCAAAATAACGAGAAAACGCTTCAACAACTTTGGTCTTACCAGAAAGAGCCGTATAGGAAAAATCTGAAAGCCAGTCGTGATCATCGAGAAGTATTCCAGGAAAGACTTCTGATGCTTTTTTATCTTTCACCTGAGATATATCATATCCTGTAAGCTCGTTAAATCGCTCATTTGCATCATGTATTATAAAATCTATCGGTGCACCTTTTTCATCTAATACAATACTGAAAAAGCCATAAGCAAAAGTAGTATTTTTAAGGACTTGATTAAGATTTATTCTTTCCATGTATTTTATTTTAATCTAATAAAGACGTTATAGCAACCCTTCCAAGAAACAGAATGATTCAGAAAGTTCACTGATTGAATCGAAAAGCTTTTGATTGATATATTTTATATGTTACTTCTTTTTATAAGTTTATCGATTTAGTTTATTTGCTTTTTTTTATTATTTATTATATAATTTATTATACATTCATGCGGACTGGGGGGAAAGTATGAAAAAATTTCTATTTATTCTATCTTTTATCTTTTTTAGTTTTTCAGTATCTTCTTTAGAGATTGTAAAAGAAATCAAAAACGCATCTATCGAGCACAAAGAGATTATTGAAGATTCGTATTATGACCTTTCTTATCTAAAGAGGTTTGACTTTAAACTAAATGAGGAACTTAAAGGGAAAAAAACCATGTATTTTCTTAAAGTCAAAGATTCTGATCCTGAAGAACTTTATATGGAATTGACCTCACTACTTTTACAAAACAAGTTTGATATTCTCTTATATAAAACAAGGATTTATTGTGGAAATGATTTTCCAGCAAAATGTTATAAATCTAATCCATTTTTAGAGGATTATGCTTATAACAACTCTGCACCATTTGTTCAGGGAGACCCAGAAAATCAATTTTTTGTATTAGCTTCCCAGAAGAATAAAAATAAGAAAACATATGTTTTTGTATATATAAATCAAGGTTGGTGGACATATCCTATTTTAAAACTGGATATTTTAGAGACTAAAATCTGATTTTCATAAAAAGAAAGCCAGGATAATCTCCTGGCTTTTTTATAATTTTGACTCACGACCTGCAACACGCGACCCATGACTCTTATTTACTGCTCTTTGATAAACTCCACATAATCTATAAGAACTTTTTCAGTATCAGGGTCATCTGTTCCATAGACATCTGACTCAAATCGAAACTCAAGAGTATGATTACCTTCTTCAACATCTTTTGATAATTCAATCCAATCAATATCAGAAGTTATTGAGTATATTCTTGAACCATCAAGATAAATATAAAGAGTATCATCAACAGATGAATTCATCTGTGTCTTCATTCTGATTTTAATCTCTCCAGTATCTGAGAAAGTACCATAAAGATCGGAATAACTTGTACTATAGTTTCCATTATTACCATTTTTAACTAATTTTCCACCATAAGTTGCTTCAGTCGATGTTGTAGTCTTCCATGAAGAACCACCATAGGTCTTCCATGAAATAGCAGAACCTTTATTTAAAGCCTCATCAAATCCGGTCTCGTTATATGCAAAAACAGTCCTTGTTGTTCCTTCTTCATCTGAATCGTTTACCGGAGTAACATCAATCCTATATAGTGTATTATTATCGATATCAAGTTCAAACGATGTATCAGTTAACTGATTAATTCCATCATATAAAGGTGTACCATTTAAATCGACTTTATAATATTGTTTTGATGAACCGAAAGAAAATGAAACTTCACAAGTACCATTACCATAATCATCAACTTTTAATGAAGATACATAACTTGAATAGGAGTTTGTCCATTCTGTTTTTTTAACTATAGAATCGATAAGTACATAGGCATTGTCCGATGTTTCTAAATCTGTTATGTCTATATTCAGAGAGTCAGAATAATAAAAATCACTCTCAAGCCATTCATCATTATTTTCAGGATAGATCGTTTTATCACTTGAACTTATATAAGCTCTTATACCTGAAGATATTTTATACCTTATAGTGTATATTCCCTGATCATAAGCCTCGCCATCTCTAAAATAGAATTTCCAACTAATCCTATTATCATAATCCATATCGATCTTAGATATTTTTACAGCTTTACCATTTGATGCTGTTGAATCTTCTACAATCTCCATGAAAGCTTTTCCATCTAATCGATATTCATCCAAATTAGTTGAATTTAAAGTGTTTTTAATAGAATTTCCAGAAGATAGCGTCTTTAAAAAGACTTTATCTGACCTTGGACTAATAAGACCGTTTGAGACACTTGAAGCTGATATGCTATATACTGTATCGCTTTCAAGTCCATCAAAAGTTATTGTGGTTGCTGAAGTATCTTCAATATAAAGTTCATCATTTAAATAATAATTATAGTAATTGCTAGGTGCATCTGCTTTTCTCATTAATGACGGTGCTCTAAGTCCGTTGGAGAAAGAAACATTAAAGGATGAATCAGTAATTTCGTATAGACAATAATAAATTGGAGAACTTGTATAATCACCGCTTTGAAAACTCATCTTATCCAAAAATCCTGCAGTCTCTCCATAGAATCTATCGTCATTTGAAGGCGCACTAACTGAAAAACTTGTGGGTTTTGATGCAATATAAAAATATACCTTGATTAAACCACTCGGGATTATCAATTCTTTGGTCTTCCAATCCATATGATATTCAGTAGATAATGGTAAATTGGTTGCCATAACTACATTTCTACTAGAAGGAGCTAAAAATGCCATATCTGAAAGTGCAAATGCTATAAGGACATTATTCTCATCTCCTTCGTTCATCTTCCAGTCAAATGTAAGTTTCCCAGGTCCATTGACTGTAAGAACAAGAGTGTCAGGAGCTAATGATGTACTTGTAACTGCTTTTCTTGGCGAATTATTTATAGATGATAATTTTGTTATTTTGACTGCATCAACACCATCTGATGTTATATCTTTTTGCGGTATACACTTTGTATCGTTATAGGATATCTGAATATCAGATGAATCAATATCAAGAGCTTCCTTGACTGTCAAAGAAGTCTTTGTAGTAAAAAAATATGGTGCTGTAGAGATCTCTACCTCTTCTGTTGAAGTCGGAATAGCACTTACAACAACTTTATATCTTGTAAGTTCATCAAGCGTTGTAAGATCATATGAAGTGGATGATATAATCTCAGTATTAAGTTTTGTATCATCAAGGTATATATCATAACCTGCTGCTCCTGTTGAAGCGGTCCATGTTATCTGTGCACTACTATGAGTTATATTTGAAGCAACAAGATCTGTTGGCATCTCAACAAAAGAACCGCTTTCATAAAGCACGGAATCAATCTTACCGCAGTCATAACCCACTGATTCAAGAATATCTTTTTCATAAGTCCATGCTATCTCATGAGTACCATCTTCAATATAGTAACCCATTCCCTGCCAATCTGATTTACCTGAGATCGAATCAACTAAAACATCATCTATTAGAAATTTAAGATAATCGCTTTTTTCTGACCAGACTTTCCATACAAATGAAAGTCTTCCCGGTCCAACAACTATGCTTTTAATAGTAGTTGATTGTTCATCGTTAATATAACCACTTACAAGGCATGAGTTTCCCTCATAACTATCCGAAACTGTTGTTTCCCAATTTGCATCACCTGTTCTTGTAAAAGTTAAAGAATCACCTACTGCTTGAGCATCGGAAATTATTCCAATTAAAGTCTCCTGTTCTACTTCAGGAATATCAATATTCTCATTAAGAATTATAGATGTATCATTATTGGCATCTATTTCCGGAAGAAGATATTCTATCTGCGAGGTTATCTTCTTCTTCAGACTATCCAATTTGGAGATTATAAACTCCTGATATTCATTCTTCATTCTCTGTCTTACCTGATTTCTGTTTCCGTCATTTATATTATATATCTTTGAAGCTTCTGAGAAATCAAAATCTGACTCCGAAAGAGTTGAACCATTTCCTGTTGCTGCTGCAAGTCGCCTTAATATCTGACTTCCTTTTTCCATATACTTAAGAAAACCGTACTGTATCTCATTTACACCAGCTGAATCTTTCTTAAGCATCATCTTAAGTTTATACTCAACAGAAGCTCCTCTTTCATAATCAGAAAGGGGCTGAGTATCAAAAGGAATACTTACAAGAAGTGTAGTATTTTCGTATACTTCAACGGTACATGGTCTTGTTGTAAGTTCATTTGCAGAATAATAATTATCTCTTATCTGAACTTCCTGTGTTGATATAACTGAATCATTGCAAAAATAAAAGAGCATTTTAATATTTGATGATAAAGGAGCTTTTCTCGCAGAGGCTAGGTTTGATCCAAGTTCTGAAATACCAAGATATCCTTCTACGGAATATCCAGGAGTCGTTGAAGCATCATCTACTACAACTGCAACTCCTCCTCCACTGCCATTACAGCCTGTTAAAACCAATACTAATAACACTGAAAAAACTACGATCCACCCTCTTTTCATTTTGCCTCCACATACCTTATTTAGTCGTTTGAATATAAAGAAATTCATCCTTAAAGTCAAACTTAAAAGCAGGGAACACTTTTCGTAAATAGTAAAGCGTTAAGCGAAATGGGGAACAAATAACATAAAGCGTGAAGCGTGATGGGTGATACGAAGAAACACGAAAAAACAGGATGGGATGATATTTCGAAAAAAGCTTTTAAGTCGTAATATCGAATAGTCGAAGAGTCGGCTTTTTAAGTTGAGAGTGTGGAATTGGGAATTGGGAGTTTAGGATTTAAATTTATTAATGTGTAGAAAATAAAATCCTGGGTGGCACCAAAATATAGTTTTGAATTGGGAGTGGGGAGTTTCTGATTTTTGTTTTTCATTAATACCTTTAAAGGAGTATGTTTAGAATAATAGATTATGAAGGATTCGGTTAATTAGAAAAGCGAAAAAAGAAGAAGGACTAGCAACGCTAATTCAATGAAATTTGAGCTTTTATCTTAATTGAAGACAATTAATATAGTTTCTAAATATGCTTTTTTAAAGGTATCTTATTAGGGATATTTTGGGAACGTCGCAGGGGACAGGACCCTGAATATAAGCATAGGTTTCATTTAATAAATTTAAATAAATCCTAGACACTCAGCAAAGCTGAGCATTTCAACGAGAGTTGAATACACAACCAAAGGTTGTCATCAGCAGAAAAACTGCTCATCTGTCATAAATGATTTAAAAAAAATCATTTATGCGGTATTATTATCTTATGAATAAGAACACAGATAATATGTACACGACCTTTAAAAAGGCGATAAAGGAAAAACCACTTAAGACCGATTTTCCAATACTTGACGAGATGCTAAACGGTTTCTGGTCAGAACTTTATGTATTCTCTTCGGGTTCTGGGATGGGAAAGACATCAATGCTTTCACATCTTTTATGGTCTATGGTTGAAAAAAACAGAAATACAGAAGCTCTATTTTTCTCTTTTGATCAACCTGCAAACGATATATCAATTAAGATAGCTTCTCAAAGCACCGAGATCCCATTTTCATATTTAAAAAATCTAAAAAAAGACAATATAAGATATGAAAGAAAACTAAAAAGAAAACTGCAGAAACTTAAAAAACTCTATCAGAAGATAACAATTCTTGATACAAGAAACTTTAGAGAACTTGATATTGAGACTATTGAAGATTTTGTAAATAAAAAAAGAGAGCAGAATCCAGGGAAAAAACTAGTTGTAGCTATTGATCAACTATACTCTATTAGTGAAGATAATCTATCTATAAAACTTGAGAGATTAAAAAAACTCTCACATAGAGAAAACTGTACTATACTGGTCTCGATGTCTTTACCAGGTGAACCTGAAATAAGACGACCTGTTAGAAAAGACCTTGTCAATCATTCTATTGTAATATCAAAAGCTTATGCTTTTATTTCTCTTTATACCGACTTTGTCTTAAACTTTGAGACACCTTTTTTAGAATGGGACTGGGCGTACAATAATCAGATGATACCTGTATCTGAACTAATAATCTTCAAAAACAAGATAGAAGCTTTCACAGGTAACCTATTCTATAGATTTTATTCGGATATATCCAAATTCAGGGAATGTGTTAAACCTGAAATAGAAAATTATAGACAGATGGTTATAAATCTTGCTGATTACAAAAAAGATAAAAAGATGATGATCAAGAAACAGGAAAATCCGGAAAATCAAGATTAAAAAACAGGATTTAGGATTTTGGGAAGAATAAAACCAACCCAAACCCCAAATTCCAAACACCATGTTTTTTTATATTTTATACTTTAATCTATTCACTACTCACCATTCACCATTCACAGTTTTACCCTTTACGCATTACCTTCCCCTTATCTATCTCAACAAACTCCACTCTATCGCTTTCTATATGATCATAATGGCTTATAATAAATAAAGATTTATCTTTTTCTTCACAGAACTTTAAAAGTCTTTTTTTTACAAATTCCCTGTTATCATCATCAAGAGAGGCTACAGGTTCGTCTGCAAATATAACTTCAGGCTCTCTTATCAAAGCTCTTACTATATTTACTCTTTGTTTTTCACCTACCGAGAGGGTACGAGCTTTATCACTAATTTTATTTTCAAGTGATGCTTCTTCTAATAATTCTAAAGCATTGCTATTTAATTTTTTTAAACCGGTACCTAACAGAATATTTTCCTCGACATCAAGTTCATTAATTAAAAAAGAATTTTGTAGAATTATTGAAAATCTATTTCTGAATTCTTCAATTTTAGATTGTTTCCATGGATCGATACCATCGATAAACACACTGCCTTTATCCGGCTTTGACACCAATGAAAGGGTGTTCATAAAGGTGGTTTTTCCAGACCCGGATATTCCTCTTATAACATAAATCTTACCTTGCTCGAAAGTAAGGCTAACATCTTTTAACAAATATTTTTGATTGTATATTCTAGACATATTGTCTGTTTTAATAATCATATTTGAAAATAACCAGTAAATATTTTAATATTAATAGCATGAAACAATTCCTAAATTACAGGACTTTAGCCTATTTATCAATAGCATTTTTTTTTATTATTAATATTTTAATATCTTTTTCATTCAAACCGTCAGACCCAGTCTTCTATGATGCTATTAAAAAATATGCAAAAATAATAAATGAAAACAATACTGTTAAAAGTGTTTTAACAAAACTAACCGATTCAAGAGATTTTAAACAGGCGTTGATGAAACCGGGCGAGATCTCCCGGGATATAACTGGTCTTAAAAACTCCAGAATAACTATAGAGACAAATAGATTTGATGAATCGGATGATACCTATGGTTTCATAAATATATATATAGAAAGTCATAAATTCACATATCCTTTTAAAAAAGTAGATATTTCTACGTTTATTAATGAACACACCTTTTATGTTAATCAGTCAGTTAGAAACACTGAGATATTAAATACTGGAGGCACTCTAAGTCTTTCATGTATAAATAAGATACATATTCCCAGTATAAAACCTCTTGTATATAATCTTTACTTTGAAGATGTTTTTCTGCTTCCTGGTGATTATCTTTTTAATAACCTGAAAAAAGAACAGACATTTTATTCAGGATTTGATTATTACGGTTTCTTTTCAATTTTAAAAAAAGGAAAAACCGAGATATATCCATCAAGATTTAGATTAAGAGATATTAGCGAGGAGAATATTGATAATATTGATGCTGAGCTAGCTTTTAGATATATAAAATGGGAAAAAGATGATTCAAATATAACTCCTCTTTCTATTGAAGAAAATCCTATATCAGGGATAAGCAAACAGGAAATGAAACGATCTCCTGATCTGGATACAATGATCAAAAAAGCAACTGTTATAATAAATCGAGATTATTATATTCCAAATTACTCTACATACCTTTATGGGAAAGGTTTATATTTGTTTAAAGATCTGACTATAGAAAGTTCTTCTCAACCACTTATAATAAACGGGAAATTAAGTCTAGTTGGTGCGGAAGGATTGAAGATAAAAAGAGACATAAATCTCGAGGGAGATCTTAGTATATCTAACTTTATCTCACTCTCCACAAATAAAAGAAATGATCTTCTATCCGCTTCAAAAATCGATGGTTATTTCGCCTTTGAACAGACTCCAAAAGTATTAGGAAACCTTACTATCAATGGAAATATGTTTTTAGAAATTTTCGATAAGAAAAACATATTGGGAAACTTGTCAATTTCACCAAGAATAATTCCAAGAGATAATGATATTGTTAGTATTTCTCCAATTGTTAACTTTTTACAGGGAGGTATTTCGAAGTGACCGGCAATCTATTAAAACAGATGTTTATTGTGGTAGTTATTTCTTTTTTGATAATCCCTGTATTGACTTTCAAAAACATTATAACAACCCGTGCCGATTATAAAACTATAAAAGAATTTACAGCTTCATACCTTCTGTTTGATCTAATGGAAAAATCTACTCACGGTCATGAGATTGGAATTTCAGATGATATAAGATGGAACTCAAAATATTTTGCTGATTTTGAAGGTAAAGCAAATATTGTTAAGACTGAAAATAATATTAATTATTATGAGCTTGAAATACTTTGGCCCAAAAGTAGAGGGAATACAATAGAAAAAGCATCTTTTAAGATAAATACATCATGGTATAATCACATAGAACATAAGGGAGTTTTACATGAGCAGACCTGGTAAGTCTGATATTTTATTCATATTAATATTAATCTCATTTTCTTTATTTTCTATATTCTCAATATATAATGCAATGGAAGCAAAAAAAAATGATCTTAATACTCATATAGATGAATGGAACAAGGGTCTTTCAACACTTATAAACGATCTTAAAAAGACAATTAAGATAGTTGATAATTCAGACGGGATTCTTACAATAAAGACTTTTTCTACCCCTCCAAGATTGCTTTCTACTCAACCAAGTGCTGTCTACGATAACAATGAGATAATGTACTTTATAAAATCAAACTCAATTTCAAGAAGACAGGATAATGATATACAGGATATTGTAAAATCATTTGATAATTTCACAATAAGTATGGTTGATTTTCACGGGAATATAATAGAGGAAATAGACAAAGCAGCTGGATTTAGAGTTTTTGCATTATTTTCCTATAACTCAAAGAAAATACCTTTAGAGTTTACGATTTATTCAGATTATTTATATGCGAAAAATAAATTTGAAGGCTTTTTTGATTTCTACTCTGGTCCTTTTGTGGGGGTTGAAAGATGAAGTCTTTGAAAATATTATTTCTCTTAAGTATACCGTTTTTATTTATATTTGTTGGATGTGGAAATAAAAAAGAAGATATATCCCCCATCGATATGAATATAGAAGCAAAGATCCCGGAACTTAATTTTGAAAGTCCTTATGAGACTTATATAAAAAATCAGAAATTCACTGCAAAGACGTTAAACGAGAAAGATGTACTTGAAGAAAAGATCAACCTGATTGTAAATTACATACAAGTGAGAAACTATACAAAAGCAATAGAACTCATACAGCAGGAACGTTTAGCTGATTCAAATCCATATAACCAATTAACATATTATCAACTTATAGCTTTCTGTTATGAAAAGACAGGTCAATCTAATAAAAGAAATCAGGAACTTTCAAACTTCTTTGAGTTATATAATAGATTACTTTCAAATTAGGGAAGCAGGATTTAGGNNNNGGGAAGATCAAAACCTACCCAAACCCCTAACACCAAATTCCAAACCCCACGATTTAAAGTTTTTCTGCCTTAGTTCACATCACCCATCACGCTTCACGCTTTACGTTATTTGTTCCCCGTTTCGCTTCACGCTTTACAATGAAATAATGATCTTCGCTATCGCAGTAGCGAAGATATCTATTTCCTCATCTGTCGTAAAAAATGAAGGTGATATTCGAACAAGACCCTCATCAAAAGTACCCAAAGACTTATGAATCATAGGAGCACAATGCAATCCAGATCTGGTCTCAATATTAAAACCATCGTATAACATCTCTGAAAATTCATCTGATGAGATATCCGGATGAGAAAATGAGATTATTCCTATATTTTTATTTTCATCTTCCGGTGAAAAAAGTCTTAACTCTTTATTATTCTGAATTATTTTAATTATCTTAGATGTGATCTCTTTTTTTCTATTTAATATAGTTGATATTCCTGTTCTTTTTATCATTGAAAGAGAATACCATAGACTTGCTATTCCTATAAAGTTCTGTGTTCCAGCTTCATATCTATATGGTAGCTTCGACGGCATCTCTTCAAGATCCGACCANAAAGCTTTTTATTAATATAGATAAAACCTGTTCCGGGTAGTCCCATTAAACCTTTATGACCTGTAAAGACAAAAGATGCATTCTCGAACTTATCTATATCGATTGGTAGGACTCCAGCAGATTGAGAAGCATCTACTATCATCTGAATGTTTCTTTCCCTGCAAATATAATGTAATTTTTCAATATTTTTAATAGCACCCGTAACATTTGAAGCATGGTTTATAATCACAAACTCTGTATTATCATTAATATTACTTTCTATAGCTGAAATATCAACAACCCCTTTGTTATCACAACCGACAATAGTGATATTAACCTCTTTCAAAGCATTCAGGCATCTAAGCACACAATTATGTTCTATTACAGTGGAAATAATATGTCTTTTTTCTAAAGACTTTGGCTGAAGCAAAAGATTAAACCCTTCGGTAGCACCCGAGGTAAATATTATTCGTTCCTCTTTTTTTATATTAAAGGTATCAGCAATAAGTTTTCTTGTACTTTCAATAATATTGTCTTTAAAAACCGAACGGTTGGAATTAAGTGGTTTGTTTATTATAAGTTCTTTAATAAAATCAGCTGTTCCTTCAAATTTAGGAAAAGAGGTAGCAGCATTGTTTAAATATAGACGATTCATGTTGATAATAATACCGCATAAATGATTTTTTTTAAATCATTTATGACAGATGAGCAGTTTCGCTGCTGATGAGAACCTTTGGTTGTGTATTAAACTCTCGTTGAAATACTAAGCTTTGCTGAGTGTCTTGGAAGTTATTTTAATTAAATCCGATATTCCGACTTCTCGATTCTTCGACTTAAAAGCTTTTTCGACATATCGGTGTATCGAAGTATCGTGCTTTTTCGTGTTTTTACCCGTTTCGCTTAACGCTTTACGCTTCACGATCGCATTTGTCTTCCGGTAAAAAAATACGAGATTCTCCTAATAAAAACCCTTATTTTACCGAT
>PKTG01000006.1 GCA_002869225.1 Candidatus Muiribacterium halophilum
AGTGAATAGTGAGAAGTGAATGGTGAATATACAACCGTAGGTTGTCATCGGCAACGAAGTTGCTAAACTGCCAAGGAGGCAATTATGAAAAAGAAAGGTTCCGCAAATCTTTCAATAATGATGACGGATATGCAGGGTTATACCGCACTTTCATCAGGAAGTTCAAGGGTCGAGGTGATAGAGCTTATAAGAAGACATAACGAACTTATGAAACCAATCATTGAATTTTATGGCGGTCATATTATCAAGACAATAGGAGATGCGTTTCTTGTTGTTTTTGATAGTGCTACCGATGCGGTTGTCTGTGGAATCGTAATACAGCTTCTTCTTAATGAGTATAATAGTGAACAGGAAGAGCCTGATAAAAGACTTCTACTTAGAGTTGTTATAAATACCGGTGATGTGATGATAGAAGAAAATGATATATACGGAACAGCCGTTAATATAACTGCCAGAATGGAAGGACTTGAATGTTTTCCGGGAGGCAGTATAGGAATTAGTGAATCTACATATCTTCTGATAAATAGAAATGAGATCGTTGTGGAAGATCAGGGTGAAAAGGAGTTAAAATGTATTCCTTATAAGATAAAAGTTTTTAAGGTGCCTGTTGAGCAGCAGCATATTACGCAAATTCCTATAAAGTTATCGAAACTTGTAAGTAAGGATTTAAAGGGTCATACAAATAAATTTGATGAGATAATGGAAGAGATAAATGGAAAAACCGGTGAGTTTCTTAATAATTCAAGAAGAAAAACAGAAGATACTCTAAAAAAAGCAAAAGATGATTTTTCTTCTATTATAAATGAAAAAAAGAGTATGTTAAGAGATGAGTTAGAAAAGAAAAAGGACGAGATCACTGATAATATAAAAAAGACATCGGATGACCTTAAGAATAAATTGAATTCCAAATTCACTGAATTTAAGGATAGATTTAAAAGGTAAACGTGAAGCGAAACGGGTAGAACTGATTCGATACCAGTTATTTGGCTAAAGCCAAAATGTTTTTTCAGCGAAAAAAATGATGAGCTAAAGCTCATATGCTTTCCTGGGGAAAGTGTTTCTGTTAGATTAAAATAAAGTCCGAGACACTCAGCGAAGCTGAGCATTTCAACACAAGTTGAATATACAAACGGAGTTTGTCAACGGCAACAGAGTTGCTAAACTGAATCAGAAAGCAGTGAATGGTGAATAGTGATTAGTAAAAAAAAGGGTAAAGTGTGATGCAAAGAAAAATCCATAAAAAAATAAAAAACGAAGATCTTGATTTTGGAATGAAACTGGATTTTGGATTTTGGGAAGATCAAAACCAACCCAAACCTCGAATTCCAAACCCCAAATCCCACGCTCTAAAGTTATTTTTAGTCATTTTTATAATCCTTCTTACCTCCTGTGGATATGAGCAGGGAAGTATCGAACCTGAATACGATAAAGATGGAAATCCTATTTTTAATGAAGGTGATGTAGTAGGGCATACATCGAGTGCTGATTATTTAGGTCTTCTAAGAAATATAACCGAAAGTCCGTATACTCATGTTGGTATTCTTGTTAAGGAAAATGGAAAGATCAAAGTGCTTGAAGCTGTAGGTTCTGGAGTGGAAATAAATAATTTTGCTTCTTTTAAAAGCAGGGGTGAAAATGGAAAATTTACAGTTTTAAGGGTAAAACCTGAATTTCAAGATTCTTTGAAGGAAGTCATGGATATAGCTAAAAGTTTTATCGGTAAAGATTATGATGATAGATTTGAACCAGACGATAACAGAATTTATTGTTCTGAACTAATTTATAAAGCTTTTAAAAGAGGTTCTGATGCAAAAGCGGGTAAGATGAAGAGTTTGTCAGATGTTCTTGGTGTTAAAAAATATAATCCGATTGTATCAGCTGTCATAAAGAGAAAGTTTGGTGGTAAACCAGATGATATTCTTGTGGTATCGCCTGGTTCGGTGATGAGATCGGGATATTTTGATGTGATTTATACTGACTATTAATCGTGAAACGTAAAGCGTTAAGGGTAATAACTGAGTCGGGGGTCGAGAGTCTCGGGTCAAGGGTCAGAAAGGCAATTGAGAATTGACAATTTACAATTGAGAATTTCGGTCTTAATTTAAATAAAACCGAGACACTCAGTGAAGCTGAGCATTTCAACGTAAGTTGAATATACAAACGGAGTTTGTCAACGGCAACAGCGTTGCTAAACTGATTTAGAATAGGAAAAATGAATGGAAAATCTGATTTATATATTATCTGTAGCGTTGTTATTTGTATTTGTTTTTTTTCTTATTAAAAGTTCAGCTGTAAAAAATAAGGAAAAAAATAGTCCAAAAATCAAAAAAGAAAAAGCGATTTTCATTGAGACTCCTGAAGCGGAATTTACCGAAACAGAAACTTCTATTTTGGAATTCGCAAGAAATAATCCTGAAAAAACAGCCTTTGTTATAAGGCAGATGTTTTTTTCTGATGATGAATAATAAACCTTTGGACGTTTAAACGTTAAGGTGTTAATCTTTATTGAAATTTTTATTTGCATAGCAAATCTTCAGTAGTTTTTAGTTAAAAAGCGTTGAACTTACGATCCGAGACTTACGACCTCGGACTTAAAAGTATGTCAAGTGTTTTTTTCGACAACTTGTTCACATAAAAGAGTTGTTGACAAGTTTTGCAAGTGTGTGAAAATCCTTTAAATAAGCCAATCTATGTGTTTTTTCAAAAGTAGTCCGGTGACCTGTGGATAATGTGGATAAAATTTGTGTAAAAGTCAGCGAATCGCATTAAGAAAAGATTTTAATTCCTTTAGAGTTGTTGATTTATCTTTATAATTTTCAAAGGCTGATGGGTCAACTTCTAAAGAGAGAGTACCGGTAAAATTTTCTTTTTTGATATGGTTATAAAATTCCTTCAATTTCAATCTTCCTTTTCCGGGAAAAATATGTTCATCAGGATAAAAATCCGATAGATGAATATGAGCTATTTTACTCTTGGCCTTATCAAAGAAGTCTAAAAGAGAAGAACC
>PKTG01000146.1 GCA_002869225.1 Candidatus Muiribacterium halophilum
CCTTATACTTTTCTTATGACATCAGATTCTTACATACTTCTTGATAAAAGATTTAAAGGTATTAATATAATCAATGAAAGTCTTTTCCATAACTTTGAACAGTGGTGGGTTCCTGCAGACGAAGTGAAATATAAATAACTATATCTTTAAAAAAGAATTTCTGACAATCATCTGAATAATATTTTTGTTGTCTTTCAACTCCACTTTACTCGACGTAGCTATGGCTATGCCTCCGTCATTGTATTTAAAATCCAATCAAAACTATTTATTAATATGTTTTATCACACTTCTTGTTTAAAGATATTAAAGACGAATTTCTGACAATCACTGGTTGTGTATTTGGAAACATTAACCCTTTCTGAAAGAAAGCACACAAACTTTAGTTTGTTATTTTTTTCGTAGAAAAAACACTTCGGCTTTAGCAGAACACCTAATTTTAGTTATAGAAAATTTAACTAAAATATCTTATACTTAATATAATTAAAAAAACAGAAAATCTGTCAGCTTGAAAAAGGGGAGAATATGAAAAAACTTCTTTTATTATTTATTATTGTCTTTTGTATAAATATCTTTGCATCACCGATGACAGAAAATACGTCTGATGTTATGCTTCAGGGTTTTCACTGGAACTCACATTTTAGTCCTTGCTGGTGGAAAGTGATAGAAGATAAAGCGGGTGATATATCAAATGCCGGTTTTGATATGGTGTGGTTTCCTCCTTCTTCAAGTTCAGCTGCAGTTGAGGGATATCTTCCAAATAGACTATATATATTGGATTCTGGTTATGGTAATTCAAGAGAACTTACGGATGCGATAAGAGCGCTGCATAATAAAGGCGTAAGAGTTATTGGTGATATTGTTATCAATCACAGAGTAGGAACAAAAGACTGGGCAGATTTTACCGATCCTGTCTGGGGAGCTGATTCTGTATGTTCAAATGATGAATGGTTTGGGGCAAAAGGAAGTTATGATACAGGTGCAGGTTATCATGCAGCAAGAGATATAGATCATACCCGTTCTTATGTCCGCGATAGTATTGTCAACTGGATGAACATGTTAAAAGGTGTAGGTTATGATGGCTGGAGATATGACTTTGTAAAAGGTTTTAACGGTAGATTTGTGGATTATTATAATAGCAAGACTGATCCGTATTTTTCTGTTGGTGAGTATTGGGTGGATCTTGATGTCTACGATCCTGATGGAAATAGACAACAGATCTGTGATTGGCTTGATTCAACTGGTGGTAATTCTTATGCTTTTGATTTTACTACAAAAGGACTACTTCAACATGCTATAAACAACTCTGAATATTTCAGACTTAAAGATTATAGAAACAGACCGGCTGGACTTATTGGATGGTGGCCTGAAAGATCTGCTACATTTATAGATAATCATGATACAGGACCAAGTACTGGTGGTAATGGTGGGCAGAATCACTGGCCATTCCCTGGTGATAAGATACTTGTTGGATATGCTTATATACTGACTCATCCAGGTATACCGTGTGTCTACTGGCCTCATTACTTTGATTGGGGTAATGATAACAGACAGGCTATAAAAAAACTCATCAGTATCCGTAAGAGTTTTGGTATTACATCCGGTAGTAAGGTCAATGTATTGCTTGCAGATAATTCTAAATATGTCGCTAATATTACTGGAAATAATGGGCAGCTCATTGTAAAGATCGGTCCAGGGAATTATACACCCGGAGCATCTGACTGGAAACTACTTACTAGCGGAAATGATTATGCCCTTTGGGGTAAAAAATAAGCTTGACACATCTTTACATTCGAATTATAATATATTCAAACGCTATCAATTAAGGAGTATTTATTATGAAGAAGTCTTTTCTAATATTATTATTTGTTTCTATATTTTTATTATCAGCAAATGCAGTTAACACTTATGGATGGATCATTCCATGAAATCAATTGAATATAGATTTTGATCGTTCAAAGATCGTTAAAGAGATCCATATAAGATGGGCTGATTATGGAGCAAGTGCAAAGGGAAGACTTATAGCTGGAAAAGAAGTAAAATCTCCTCTAGATATTCCAAATGAAGAAAGTGTATCCGTTATAACGGTTGGTTCACAAGTTAGCGCTATCTCTCTTCGAATTGAAGGGGACATGGCAAGAGTTATAGATTACACTGTAATATATAATGATTCATCTCTTAGAGAATTAAATTCTGTTAATTATGATTTTTCTCTTCCTTATTACAACAAACAGGAGATGTTTAAATGGTCTGAAAATATTGGAGATAGATATCTTGTCCTACTTTTCTTTGGAACATGGTGTTCATCATGTCATGAAAGACTTCCTGTAGTAAGTAAATTAGCAGAAAAATATCCTTATGTTAATTTTGTTGCAGTAAGTGCTGGTAATAGTGGACCAGATGTCATCCAGGAGATGTTCGATACTCTTGAAGTCAACCTTGAATGTATTGTTGACCCTGAATACAATGTATGTGCACAGCTTAATGTTATAGGAGTCCCCGAGATCAAGATATTTGATCTTGATGGAAATCTTGTAAAAGAAGGAAATCTAAAAGAACCGGAACTCGTTGAATTTCTTGATTCAATAGATAGAAATGAAAGATCAGAAGTAGGAGAGCCCCTTGAGGATTTTACTCTGGAATATTATGATAACGAAGATACATATACTCTTTCAGAGAATGTAGGTGAAAAGAATACTTTACTTCTTTTCTTTACTACATGGTGTACTGTATGCAGATTAGAGATCCCAGCTATATCCGAAAAAGCACATGAATTTACTGAAAAAACAAGGATAATAGCTGTTGCTGCTGGTGAAAAGAAAGAGGATGTAAAGACTTTCTTTAAGGAAAAGGGTATTGACCTTGAATGTCTAGTTGATACTGATTATAAACTTATAAAACAGCTGGGTCTTACAGCAGTTCCTCAGCAGATACTTTTGGATGTTAAAGGAAATGTTATCTTCAACGATAATAAATCACATGAGGAGATATTTCATATACTCGGTAACCTTTAAAACAGCTTAATCCAAAAGAAATTTGCTCGACTTTTAAGCTTATTAAGTCTCAACTTTCCTCGAATTAGCGGTGCTAGTCCTTCGTCAAGTTTCGGCTAACTAAACTTAAAATTCATAACAACTTTCAATTTGTCTCAAACTATTTTAAAGGTTACAATTTTAATTGATAAAAACTTAATAATATTAAAAAATCATCGTCGCTTGACCTATAACTAAAATCTATAATAATTTGAAATACCTCGAACACTTTTTAGAGGTTACAATATAACGTCTAAACGCAATAAACGTTCTCCAACAACGCGACAAACGCAATAAACGCTTTTTAGAGGTTACATAAAAAACTAAAGCTATTTATTAATAAAACCGACCCTAATCCCTCACACCTAATCCCTGATCCCTGTTCCTAACCATTACGCTTCACGCTTTACGTTAAATGTTCCCTGTTTCCTGCTTAAAACACCGATATTTCGACTCTTCGATTCTTCGACTTAAAAGCTTTTTCGAAACATCGGAGTGTCGTGATTCTTCGTGCTTTTTCTAGGTCTTTACCGAAAATTCCTTTTGAAAAGGAAAAAAATGTGATATAATTTCCTTTATAGGAGGAAAAATGTTGAATAAATTGAAAAAAATAATATATGAAGGATACAATAAAGAGATTGTTTTTATAAGAAGAGATATTACAAAAATTTTACCAAAAGATAAAATAATCACAATAACGGGTCCCAGAAGATCAGGTAAGACCTTTTTAATGTATCAGATAATGGATGATCTTATAAAAAAAGGTTATGATCGGGAACAATTCCTATATATAAATTTTGAGGATGAGAGAATAAGTGATAAGAAATTTGATTATGATCTTATTTTCCAGGCTTTTTATGAACTTTTTCCGGAAAGTGCTGAAAAAGAAATAATTCTTTTCTTTGATGAGATACAACTGCTTGAAAACTGGGAAAGATTTGTTAGAAGAGTATATGATTCTAAAACAAAAAAGATTTACCTTACTGGTTCCAACTCTCAGATGTTATCTTCAGATATAGCAACAGCTTTAAGAGGTAGAAATTATAATATTGAACTTTTTCCTCTTTCATTTAATGAATTTAAAAGATTTAAAGGAGTGAATAATAAAAACATATCATCTAAAGAAAAAGCAATTATCGATAATCTTTTTCAGGAGTACCTGGTTTATGGTGGATATCCTGAGATAGTTAATTATGATAATACTTTGAAGATAGAGATATTGCAGAATTATTTTAATGTGATGATATATCGTGATATTGCTGAAAGATTCGAATACTCACAACTGGAACAACTTAAATATATTTTAAAAAAACTGATCTCAACAGTTTCATCCGAATTTTCGATAAATAAATTATATAACGAGTTAAAAAGTCAGGGTGCTAAATTATCGAAATCGATTCTTTATTCATTATATGATGATATTTCAAATATTTATCTTTTTAAGCAAATATAAAGGTTTTCTTTTTCTCTTTCTGAAAGGAGAAGTCATAATAAAAAAGTGTATTTTTATGATACCGGTATATTATCTGCTGTTAACTACTCTTTATCAGAAGATCATGGCAAACTTCTTGAAAATCTGGTTGCGATAGAGCTACTTAGAAGAAAATATGAGATCTTTTACGGGAAGAATGGTAAAGAATGTGATTTTATTGCAAAAAAAAGAGGAGAGACTCTTGCTGTTCAGGTCTGTTATAAGTTAACTGAAAAAAATATAAAAAGGGAAACAAAAGGACTTGAAAGTTTTGATGCTGATAGAAAATTAATAATATATTATTATTCAGATATAAAAGATCCTGATAATGCTATGCAAATCTTAGATTTTTTAGAGGACACAATATAACGTCCAACCGAACAAACATCTCAACGCAATAAACGTCGCAACGCAAAGAACGTCCCAACGTGATTTTTAATCCCTACTATGTTAAAATACTTGTATCTTTAATGGTAAGGATACTAGGGGGGATCATGAAAAAAGAAAACTGTGATATTCTATTTCGTTCTGAAGAAAAATATTATGAACAGCTTCCTGAGATTGTAAAAAAAGTTAGCAGACAATGTGATGAAAAAGCCTGTTTTGATCATGTAAATACTTCAATAATCCCTTCTAGAGATTCTATTATAGAGATACTTGATCTATTAAAAGATCTTCTGTTTCCCGGATATTTTGGTAATCAGGAATTATCAGAGCATAATCTTGATTTTCATATTGGAGAAGAGATAAACAATCTATACAGAAAGATATCTAACCAGATAACCCGTAGTATTAGACACGAATGTTCAAGACATGAGCAGACATGTAAACAATGTATTGAGACAGGATGCGTCGAAGCTGTCGAATTTTTAAAAAAGATACCGGAAATAAGAAAGAAACTTGCACTTGATGTAAAAGCTGCACTTGATGGAGACCCTGCCGCTAAAGATTCTGATGAGGTTATATTCTCATACCCCGGTCTTATTGCGATAATGATATATAGAATAGCGCATGAGTTTTATGTAAAGGACATTCCTCTGATTCCAAGAATCATGTCTGAATATGCTCATAGCATGACAGGGATTGATATTCATCCGGGAGCAAGAATAGGAAACAGTTTTTTTATTGACCATGGTACAGGTATAGTTGTTGGTGAGACAACAGATATTGGCGATAATGTAAGAATATATCAGGGAGTGACTCTTGGAGCTCTCAGTCTGAAAAAAGATCCGAAAACCGGAAAGTTCAAGGATTTTGAAAAAAGACATCCAACTATTGAGGACAATGTAATAATATATGCAAATGCGATCATATTAGGCGGAAAGACAGTGATAGGGAAAAATTCAGTTGTTGGTGGTAATGTTTGGCTTACTGAATCTATTACTCCTAATAATACAGTAATGGTAAAATCCCCTGAACTTATTGTAAAGAAAAGAGGTTGATGATGAAGATATACAAAGACATCACTGAAACCACTGGAAATACACCTCTGGTCAGGTTAAATAGAGTTATAGACCCTTTAAGGAATGTAGTCCTTGTTAAGATCGAAGGTTTTAATCCCTGTTCAAGTGTCAAGGATAGAGTTGCAGTCAATATGATAAAACGTGCTGTTGAAAACGGTCATATTTTAAAAGATACTACCGTTATAGAACCCACATCGGGTAATACAGGAATTGGTCTTGCTATGACCTGTGCTGCATTGGGATTAAAACTCAAACTGGTTATGCCGGATTCTATGTCAAAAGAAAGAAAGGTACTTCTCAAGTATCTTGGAGCAGAGATTTTACAGACACCGGGAAGCTGCGGAATGAAAGGATGTATTGATAAAGCTTATGAGATCAAGGGAAATACAAAAAACTCTTTTATACCTTATCAGTTTTCAAATCCTGATAACCCTGGTATACATATAAAGACGACAGCCAGAGAGATACTTGACGATACTGAAGGTAATATAGATATATTTGTTGCAGGAGTCGGAACAGGAGGGACTTTTTCCGGAGTAGCTAGTGTACTTAAAAAATTTAATGAAAAAATTGAAGCGGTAGTTGTTGAACCGGAAAATTCAGCTGTAATATCTGGTGAAGTTCCGGGTTCTCATAAGATACAGGGAATAGGTGCTGGTTTTATTCCTGAAAATCTTGATACAAAGCTGATCGATGAAATCGTTAAAGTATCGGATCAGCAGGCGTTTGATTATATGTCAAAAATGGCAAAACAGGAAGGTATATTCTGTGGAATATCATCAGGAGCAGTTATTGCAGCATGTAAGAAACTTTCTGACAGAAAAGAGAATGAAGGTAAGACAATAGTTGCAATATTACCCGATACAGGGGATAGATATTTGAGTCTTTTAGGGTCTGGCTGATCCCAAAATGAAAACCTGCAAAGCTCAGCCTGAACCATAAGGGAAAGGTAAACAGGGAACAATTAACGTAAAGCGTTAAGCGAAATGGGTAAAATCATGAAGAAGCACGAAAAAGCACGATGGGTCGATTTTTCGAAATGTCGTAAAGTCGATTAATAGGAAAATCGGTACTTAGGTAATAGTGTAATGTGGACTAAAGCAGAAAATTTGTAAAGCGTGGGGGTTGGAATTTGGTGCTTATTAAATCCAACCTTAAATCCTGCTTTTAATATTATTTTTAAATAAAACAAAAATCTGGAGGAATCTTATGTTTATTATTATGATCGTTTTTGCAGTAATACCAATCGTTTTAGCGTTATGGTTCATGACCACTTATAACGGTTTTGTAAGACTCAGAAATATGGTAAAAGAAGGTTGGAGCGGTGTAGATGTACAACTCAAGAGAAGATATGATCTAATACCTAACATTGTCGAGACGGTCAAAGGTTATGCAAAGCATGAAAGTGAAGTCTTTGAAAATGTAACAAAAGCACGAACAATGGCAATAAATGCTGGAAATGTGAGCGAGCAGAATCAGGCTGAGAATATGCTTACAGGTGCTTTAAAGTCTATGTTTGCTGTTGCAGAGGATTATCCTGAACTAAAAGCGAATGAGAACTTTAAAAGTCTTCAAGATACTTTAAATGAAGTTGAGGATGATATTCAAAAATCGAGAAGATATTATAATGGAACTGTAAGGGATTACAACATCAAATGTGAATCTTTCCCGTCCGTAATAATAGCTAATATGTTCAAATTTGAGAAAGAAAAGTTTTTCGAAGCTGAGACAAATGAAAAAGAAAATGTTCATGTCAAATTCGGGGAGTAGTAAGTTATGTCTATAAAAAGATTTGGTTTTATATTTTTACTTATCTTTTCAATTATAACTGTCTCAGCAGCGAGTGAAAGGATAACTGAGTATGGTAGCGAGATAAATGTAGATGAAAACGGAGTTGTTCACGTAAAAGAGATAATATCCTGGTATTGTCATACAGATGGTGGGAAAAGAGGTATATTCAGAGATTTTCCTACTGTATATACTGGAAGAGTCAGAACACGTTTTAGTGTACCATTTAAAATAATATCAATAAAAAAGAATGGTGCGAAAGAGGATTATCATACTAAACCTCTAACAAATGGAGTTAGAATATATATTGGAAATGAAAATGTCTTTCTTAAGAGAGGCGTGTATAAATACGAGATAGATTATGTTACCTCAAGACAGATACAGTTTGGTGGCGGAGAAGGTGGCGACGATGTCTTTAAATGGAATGTTACGGGAAATGACTGGTCTTTTCCTATTGAGAAAGCATGGGCTAAGATAAGTCTTCCTGCAGGAGCTCCTGAGACTTTTTTCACAGCATATACGGGTAAACAGGGAGAATATGGTGAAGAATATACTACCAAGATATTACCATCAGGTGAACGATATGCAGAGACCACAAAAAAACTTCGACCTGGAGAAGGTATTACTATAGAATCCCATTTTCCGGCAGGTTATGTAAAACAACCAACCGGTGCTGAAAAAATGAATTTGTTTTTTATGGATAATCTTGGTGAGATCATTGGTTTAGCAGGAATAATCTTACTTCTTATATATTATCTAATCACATGGATGAGAGTAGGAGTGGATCCTGTCAAAGGTTCTATAATTCCGAGATTCGATCCTCCAGAGAATATGGAAGCTGGTGATCTAAGATATATAATCAAGATGGGTTATGATAAAAAGATCTTTACAGCAACTATTATTGAGATGGCGGTCAAAGGATATATTAGAATAGAAGAAGATGATGATGATTATACTCTGTATAGAAATAAGGATGTCGAGATAAAAGAACATTTCTATAAAAAGATCGAGATGAAACTCTTTGCAGGAGCTGATTTCATTGAACTATCAAGGTCTAATTACAGAAGACTTCAGGATACAAACGAGTATATAAAGAAAGAGCTTAAAAAGAAGTATAACAATATCCTCTTTTATAAAAACACTGGATATTCTGTAGTAGGATTTTTGCTATCTGGTGTAATATTGGTTGGAGCAACACTTCTTTCTGCTTCAAATCCAGCAGCGATATTTTTGACTGTCTGGCTTTCTATATGGAATATAGGTGTATTTGCATTGAGCTCAGCAGTATTTTCTGCATGGAAAGAGTTTTTTACTGATGAACATAAGATAAGCGAAGCAGCTGGAGCAATATTTCTGACAATATTTACAATACCGTTTTTAGGTGCTGATATAGCTGTTTTCTACTTCTTTGGTAAAATAGCTTCTATACCTTTATTGTTCATTGCAGTTATACTTATAGGACTTGACCTTTTATTTGCTTATCTTTTGAAAAGACCTACCTATGAAGGTAGAAGGATAATGGATTATATAGAAGGAATGAAGATGTATATGAGTGTGGCTGAGAAGCATTGGCTTAACAGGTTAAATCCTCCCGAGGAGACTCCAGAGCTTTTTGAAAGACTTTTGCCATATGCTATAGCTTTGGGTGTGGGTAATAAATGGGGAGAAAGATTCAACGATAAATTTAATTTTTCAGAAGCGGATAGATCAGGTAGAAATTCCTATTACCCTATTTGGTATTCATCGAGAAGTGGCAAAGACTTTACTCCAGCTAGTTTTACCAGTGGAATGGCATCAGGTTTTTCAAATGCTGTTTCCTCATCATCTGCTCCAGCCAGTTCAGGTGGATCAGGCGGCTCCGGAGGCGGCGGAGGCGGAGGCGGTGGTGGTAGCTGGTAAGTTGCCTGTTGCGAACATATTATGATATTATTATATTGAAATTGAGTCTTTGATTATAACTTCAATTACTTAAAAAATATCGGAGGATAAAATGAGAAGAGTTGCTGAGACTGCAAAGTCAGTCGCGCATCCTACCAGAATAATGATACTAAATGAACTTCTGAGTATGGATAAATGTTGTGTTTCTAAAATAGAGGAGATACTCAAGAAAAAACAGGCGAATATTTCCCAACATCTTAGTATTTTAAAAAACGCCGGTCTTATAGATTATGAAGAAAATGGAAAGTTGAGATGCTATTATGTCAAAGATAGAAAGACAGTAAAAAGTCTTTTAAATAATTTAGAGAAACTTACTAGGAGATAAAATTGAGGACGCTATCTCTTATACTTATTTTTATTTTTCTATTTGGTTTTTCGATTTATGCTTTAGAACCTGTTCCAGATAACAATGTAAATCTGGATACTGCGGAAGTTGATTCTTTTGTATCAAACAGTTTTTTTGTAAAGATAGTCGCTATGCTTGGATTCGGCGGGCTGTGTGGTTTTGTGACCGGATTTGCTTTGAAAAAAGTAGCGAGAATATTTGCAGTAATACTTGGAGTGATCTTTATAGTGATACAGTTTTTTGCTTTTAAAGGCTGGATAACAGTTGATTGGAATCAGATAGCAAAAAGTACTGATCTATTTACTGGAGAGGGTGCAAGCAGAGTGATGAAATCCATTCTAAATGTTCTTACTACCAATCTTCCTTTTGGTTCTTCATTTCTTGTAGGTCTGTTTATGGGAGTTAAGAAAAGATGAAAAAAGCATTTTCGTTTCTGGAACTTATGGTAATAATATCAATACTAGCAATTATACTTACAATGGCCTCTTTACCTTATATCAATGCAAAACATAAAGCTGTTGAACAGGTATGTAAGAATAACACTAAGATGCTTGATGCAGCAGTTGTGAACTATAACTCTCAGCCTGGAGTGAAGAAAATACCTGATGATGTTCAGTATTTAAGTATATATAAGGAAAAACTTGTAGAATATCTTAAAAATCGTTCCTGGCCAATCTGTAAAGGAAATGGATATTTTTATAGAAAAAATGGAATAGTCTTTTGTTCAAAACATGGAAGTTTTTCCGGAGAATCACCTGAGGACTGATATATGAAGATGACAAGAGAAAAAGCTTTAAATATGGTTAAAGATAATATTAAAACTGAAAATCTAGTAAAACATTCTTTAGCTGTTGAAGGTATTATGAGACATTATGCTGAGAAATTTGAGCAGGATGTTGATACTTGGGGTCTAGCAGGGTTATTACATGATCTTGATTATGAGAAGACAAAAGATTTTCCTGAAAAACATGGTTTTATAACAAAGGATATGCTTGAAGGACTTATTGAACATGAAATAATACAAGCTATTTTAGCACATCCGGGTCATTTTGTAAGAACTTCGCTTATGGATAAGGTATTATATGCTTGTGATCCTTTATCCGGGTTTATTGTTGCATGTGCTTTAATGGCACCTGATAAGAATATTGAAAATGTTGATCTCAAATTTATGAAAAAAAGATTTAAATCCAAAGGTTTTGCAAGAGGTGCTTCAAGAGAGCAGATGTCCTCTTGTATTGAGTTCAATGAAAATCTTGATGATTTTTTAAATGAAGCTTTATTTGCGATGAAGAAGATAAGAAATAAAATCGGATTGTGAGGTCTTTATGATTAGACTTGTAATTCTTGATGTGGATGGAACACTTACCGATGGAGGAATATATTATTCCGAGGAAGGTGTTGAAATAAAAAGGTTTAATGTAAAAGATGGACTTGGAATAATCTGTGGAATGAAACATGGACTTAGATTTGCAATTATAACTGGAAGAAAATCCAATATAGTTATGAGAAGAGCTAGCGAGCTTGGTATAACTGACATCTATCAGGGAGTCCATAACAAAGTGGAATCTCTTATGTCAATAATTGCTAAGTATCGTGTTAATCCTGATGAAGTAGCTTATGTTGGAGATGATCTTAACGATCTTAGTGTAATGGAAAAAATAGCAATGCCAATGTGTCCGTCTGATGCAGTTGAAGAGGTTAAAAAGATTTCTAAGTTTATATCTAAAAGAAAAGGTGGGGAAGGAGCCGTTAGAGAATGTGTAGAACATGTTCTAAGACAAAACGGTAGTTTTGAAAAAGCCTTGAGAAAATTTAGATGAGTCTTAAAAAGATAAAAAGAAAGCTTGTATACAGAATAACTCTAATATTCATAGCTTTTTTTAGATCCATATCACTTAAAAGAGCTAGAAAGATCGCAACCTATGTTGGAAGATTACTTCTGCTATTCTCAAAAAAAGAAAAACATATTCTTTATGCCAATATTGCCAACACCTCGTTTGATATCTTTCCTCCAAGACTCATAAAAAGACTTGTTCAAAATATGATGTATACCTTTGCAGAGTTTATAAAAATGGCATATATGGATATTGAGGATATTAGATCTATGTTTACCGTTAAGGGTGAGGATGTATTGAAAACTGCTCTTGAAAGAGGCAAAGGTGTTTTGCTGATGACAGGTCATATTGGTAATTGGGAGTTATTAGGGACCTATCTTGGAAAAAGTGGTTATAAAGTGAATGCAATATATAGAAAGCCCTCAAACGATGATTATGATAGTTTAATAAGACGTTTCAGAGCACTAAACAAAGTTAAACTCATTGAGAATAGTGATTCTTGGAATGGTTCAATAGATGCTTTAAAAAAAAATGAGATACTTATTGTGCTTGCAGATCAGAATCCGAAGAATGACTCTCCAAAAATCCCTTTTCTAGGTAAAGAAGCTTCCACACCAAAAGGTCCTGCTCTTTTTGCTATAAAAAGCAAAGCAACGGTTATATGTAGTTTTGTTATAAGGACTAAAAAAGGTTTTAAGATTGAATTTAAAGAGCTTGAATATGCTGATAAAAAAAGTCTAAAAGATAAAATTATTTCTATACTTACAGCATTAAATGATGTATATTCTGATATAATAAGAAAGTATCCTTATCAATGGGTATGGTTTCATGATAGATGGGGGTTGTTTAGTTGAAAAAGAAAATCTCAGAAATAACTTTTGTAAAGACTCTTGTTAGGCTTTCAAGAACCGCTCTTCCATATATTCTTATAATATACCTTGCTTTTCTATTCTTTTCCGATGATTCAATACCACCAATTGATAAAAATCCGATGACAAATATCAAAGATGCTGTAGTTCATGCTTATGATCCGGATACTGGCAATGAGAGTGTAAAGATGTATGGTGAAAAGCTTCTTAGAGATGCAATATCAAATGCTATAACCATTTACGATTGTACCGCCTAGGTCTTTAGTACTAATGAGACCAGTATTATTACCTCTAATATGGCAAATCTTGATGGAACCGGTAATAACGCTACATTTAAGGGAGATGTTGTTGTATTTAAAGAACCTGCTACATATTTGTATACTAGTGAACTTTTTTATAATATAAAAAAAGCAAATATTCACACTCCACAAAAAGTAAAAATAGTAGAACCCGATAAGATAACTACAGGTGTAGGACTTGATTCTAATCTTAAGCTTAAGAAGATCAGACTACTTGATAAAGTTAAAGTGATTATGAAAGATAAGGAAGAATAATTATGAAGAAAATGTGTTTTTTGTTTGTGATAATATCAATGATTTTTATCGACCTTTATGCTTTAGAAGGTGATTTTATAGATAGATCAAAGATTACCGGAAAGGTAATGGAGATTGTGGGTTCGGTGAGATATATTAGAGGTAATTTTAAAATAGAGAACCCGGATTATACACTTACTGCTGGGCAGGGTAAGATAGATGAAAAGACTAATATAATGCAGGCTATTGTTAATGTTAAACTTGTTCAGGAAAAATATACCCTTACCTGTAATAAGCTTAATTATTATATTGATGAGGAAAAAGCTGTTGCAACAGGTCAACCTATGATAATCGAAAGAGATAATGGGGATGATTCTTCAGAAGTCGTTATTCATTCCTCTGAAGTTACAGGAGAGAGGATAATAAATTTTGTGAAAGAGGATAGGGTAGTCGTAGAGGATAATGTCAAGGTGGAGAAGGTCAATATTGAAGATGGAAGAAAAGTCCTTGATTATAGACTTTTTTGTGATAATCTCACATATTATAATACTGTTGGAAAAGCAATTGCAATTTGTAATGTGAAGATCGAAAGATTAGATAGTGTTGCTTATGGAGATAGATTGGTTTTTTATGAAGAGGAAGGAAGAATAGAGATAGTTGGAAATGCTTCTGTCAAGAGGAATAATGGTGATGAAGTATATGGCGAGAAAATAGTATATTTCACCGATGCAGATAGAGTGCTTATATTTAAAGCAAAAGCAGCTGTGATACCAGGTGGTGGAGGAGAAAAATAATGAAAAAATTACTCATTTTGCTAGCTAATCTATTTTTTGTGTTCTATATTTTGGAAGCTATAGCAAATATTGTTGATATTCCTTATACAATACTGATGAAGCAATCGATCCCACTAGGTAATACGGTGTTTTTTATCTTTATCGGTCTATGTTTTTTCTTTTATTTTATATCAGGGTTTTTAAATGTTTTTCCAAAAAGATATTTTTTACCTTTTACATTATATCCAATCTTTTCATTTATGGTGATTTTTACTCTTACTCTGCCTTATTTTATTAGGAAGGGATTTACATCTCAGAGTATAGATATGTCTCTATTTTATAAAGAACATCTTGGAATAACCATAACAAGTATAGTTTTAAGTATAATCCAATTATATGTGGCTATATGGTTTATAAAAAAGATCCGTAGAAAAGCTTTAGATGTGGGACAGAGTATAATAAGCATCAAAGGAATATTCCTTTTTATATTATTTAATCTTTTTATAATACTACCTATCCTTCTTGTTTACGGGCATGCAAACATAGTAGTACTTGCTGACAACATAGCAGGTGATTACATGAGATCTGACCCTATGAGTCTTTATTCTGTTCAGAAGACCTTTAAAAAAGATACTGACGAGGTAGATCTAATAGGTATGATCCATATAGGTGGAAGTGATTTCTATAAGGAACTAACAAAAGGATTTAAAGGAAAGGATTCTGTAGTGCTTGCAGAAGGTGTGACTGATAAAAACGGTCTTTTGAAATCAAAAGTATCCTATAAGAAAGTATCAAAAGCTTTAGGAATAGGGGCACAGGAGAAAGATTTTAGAATAGATACCAAAGAGGTTGATATAATCCGTGCTGATCTTGATACATCTGATTTTAACAAGGAGACTCTTGATTTTATAAATAAGATATTTGGAAGTATTAATAAAGGTGAATTCAGTAAACTCTTTAGGATGGAGGAAGATCCTGAATTAATGAAAAAAGTATCTGAAGATCTTCTTTATAAGAGAAATAAAAAACTTGTAAGTGTGCTTGAGGAAAATTCGAATAAATATAAAAAGTTCTTTATACCATGGGGAGCTTTTCATCTTTCAGACATACAAAAAGAACTGGAAAAGGATGGTTTTGTAGAAAGCAAGAAAGTTGTTGTGAGAAAGATATTCTCATATATGGATATTTACAAAAATATCTTTAATAGACTTTCAAAAAAATGATTTGTTAAAAAACAAATTTATGGATATATTCCTTTAAATCTTTTATTATTAATATGTACAGACCTTTTCTATTGGGAGGAAATATGAAAAAAATAATTCTATTTACAATATTATTAATTATCTCACTTACAACCTTTTCAGCTGAAAAAGCAGATTGGACGGTAATGGTCTATCTGGCAGCTGATAACAATCTTGATAATGCTATACTTAGAGACCTAAACGAGATAGAAAAGGTTGGTTCCATTGATGGAAAGATGAATGTAATAGCACTCATCGATAGATGGAGTGGTAGATGGATGTACGGACTTGATGGTATAGTCCTTAACCGTGAAAATACTAGAGGTGTAAGGGTGTATCATATGCAGCAGGATGATAATATGAGGGTGATAAACTCTCCTGATATAACAGAGGAAATGGGATTTATAGCTGGAGATGCAGATTTTGTAGCTTCTGATCCGACAAACCTTGAGAATTTTATAAAAAAGACAATGGAACTTTATCCAGCTGATAAATACATTCTTGATATTGGTGGACATGGCGGTGGAATCGGTGGTGTCATCACTGATGATCATGAAAAGGGTGGTCAGCATATAACAAGAGTGACAGAACTTCGTGATCTTTTAGGTAGAACTTTTGCAAATGTCGTAAATACGATAGTTGCTGAAAGTAATGGCGAGGTTAAACTTAATGTGCTTTCATTTGATGCATGTCTTATGAGTATGTATGAAGTATATTATGAGATGGCTGCAAATAATATTGGATATACAGTAGCTTCCGAGGCTTCTATAGCGGGAAGTGGTTTCTCTTATGATAATATATTCTCCTATTTAAGAGATGATATTGAGAATAATGGTATTGCAGATGATGGAGAGGATTATTCGAAAAATATGGTCGATCAGTATTTTGAGGATTATTCTGATAATAGTATAAGTCCAGCTGATCTATCATCTATAAAACTAGTGAACTCGATACTTGATAACGCAAATCAAAAGGTAGCAGATGTCTTCAATTCTATATATACAGAGTATCAAAATACTGAAGATGAGGAAATAATATTTGAAATTCACAAGACTTTAAAAAGATCAAGGATGATGCTAAGCCCATATCGTAATGATTCGGGAGAGATAGATTACTATGAGCATAACGATTATATTGATCTTATAGATCTTCTTCTTACAATAAAGGATAATGAACTTCTTTCGGGAATAGTTGATGAAGATGATATTACAGAAGCTATTATGTATCTTCGACAGAATATTGTAGCTCATAAATCAATGGGCCCGGATTTTTATAGTGAAAGAGTCCATGGATATACAGTCTATATTCCTTTCTATAAAAGAGGAATCAGGGATGGAGTACCTTTTGAGACTCATCCTAATATGCAGGCATACATAGCGAGGGATACGAACTTTCTAAATACTCCTATGGGAAGATCCATATTCACACTTACAAATACATATCTTTCAAGGATGTCTCAGCTTTCTGATGAGCAGCTTGCAGAAATAGAAGGTGATTTTTAATACAATCATAAAAAAAAAAGACCGGAGCTTTTAAACTTCGGTCTTTTTTTATATAGATAAATATGAAAAAAACTATTATAATTAAATTAGAAAGAAATTTTATTTGAAAAAGGGGGTCATTATGAAGAAGAATATTATTATTGCTATGATGCTAATAATAGCTCTATCGGTATTTGCAGCAGATAAGGCTGAGTGGACTATTATGGTATATATCTCTGGAGATAACAATCTTGATTCTGCATTGTTCTCAGATGTGAACGAGATGGAGATGATAGGTTCTGTACATGGAAAACTTAATATTATCGCTTTATTTGATAGATGGAGCGGTGAATGGGTTTACGGTCAGGAAGGTGTGCAGAAAAACTCAAAAGAAAACAGTGGAATGAGAATCTATTATATTCAAAAAGACGATAATACAAGAGCTTTGAGTTCAAAAAATATTACAAAAGAAATGGGTTTTGAAGTAGGTATGTTTGATGCCGGAAAACCAGAAAATCTTGAAAAGTTCATTAAAGCTGTTGTGAAAAAATATCCTGCTAAAAACTATCATCTTGATATAGGTACTCATGGTGCTGGAGTAAAAGGTGTTATAGTTGATGATAATGCGGGTGTTCAGGGCCAGAATAGAATAATGAGTATTCCAAAGCTTAAAGAGACTATTGGTAAAGTCTTTGCAAACGTCGTAAATAAGATTGCTGAAAAAAACAATGAAAATATTAAGCTTAATGTACTTTCATTCGATGCATGTCTTATGAGTATGTATGAAGTATATTATGAGATGGCAAAAAATAATATAGGTTTCTCAATCGGTTCAGAAGAAACAATACCAGGTGTTGGTTTCTCATATAATAAAGTGTTTGGATATCTTAAAGATAAAGTCAACAGAGAGACTGGCATAGCGGAAGACGGAAGTAACTATACTAAGAAAATAGTTGATTATTACTATGATGATCATTCAGGTAGTGGAGAGAAAGCTAATCTTGCATCAATTAAATTACTTTCAACTATACTTGATAAAGCTAATGAACAGGTAGCAAAAGTATTTGAAAAACTTAACGAGGCTTTAGAAGCTGATAATAGCAAAGATATAATCAAAGAATTTCATAAGACTCTTTATAACACTTCTTACATGACGGATGAAGATTTTGTAGATCTTGTGGATCTTCTCAGAATGATCAAAGATAATGAGACATTAGCAGCTGTTGTAGGAGAAGAAGAAATAACTAAAGCTATAATGTATCTTAAACAGAATGTTGTTGCTCATAAATCAATGGGTCCATCAGCTTGGGCTGATAGAGTTCATGGTTATTCGATCTACATGCCAATGTATTTCAGAGCTGAAAGAGATGGTGTTATGCATTCAAACGGTGCACTTAAGATGAAAAACACTCTTAGAGGATTTGAATACATTAATACTGATATGGGAAGACAGATGGCTGCTTTCCAGGAAAAATACTTTAAAATAATGTCAGATATGACAGATGAAGAGTATGGAAATATAATGAATTGATTATTGAAATAAAATAGAAACAAAAAAAGCCTTCCATTTTGGGAGGCTTTTTTTTATAATTGAGATACTTAACGTAAAGCGTAAAGCGAAACGGGTAAAATCATGAAGAAGCACGAAAAAGCACGATGGGTCGATTTTTCGAAATGTCGTAAAGTCGATTAATAGGAATATCGGTACTTAGGTAATAGAGTGATTTGGACAAAAGCATAAAATCTTTAAATCGTGGTGTTTGGGGTTTGGTGTTCATTTAGTGTGAAGTTGGGAATTGGGAGTGGTGAATTTAGGATTTAAATTTATTAATGTGTAGAAAATAAAATCCTGGGTGGCACCGGAGAAAGGAAATCAAAACTATGGTTCTGTTTCATTAGGGATGTTTTGAGTTGTGTCTCAGGGGACAGGACCCGGAATATAAACTTAAGTTTCATTTAATAAATTTAAATAAG
>PKTG01000057.1 GCA_002869225.1 Candidatus Muiribacterium halophilum
AACGTAAAGCGTAAAGCGAAACGGGTAGAAGCATTGTATTAATGTAAAAGCGTGGGGTTTGGAATTTGGTGTTCGGGGTTTGGGTTGGTTTTGATCTTCCCAAAATCCAAAATCCAGTTTTATCCCGAAATCCTGCTTTTAGTTAATATATTTATAAAATATATCCTTTATCTCTTTCATGAACTTATCTTCAATAGAAGCTACTGTAAATATTGTAAAACATGAAAGTTTCTGTAAAGGTTCGAGCATAGAATCCGTAAGTTCATTGTTTCCTTTTAAACGTTTCAAAAATGCTGAATTAATAATTGAGATCTCTTTATATATATTTACAAGATCGTTTAATTCAAAATCAGGTTCAAGACCTTTTTTCTTTCTATAATATTGTGCAAGAACATAAGTGGATAATGCTCTATGAGCTGTTTCTGATCCAGTAGCAAAAGGAAGATGAGTATTTACCATCGGTCTTAGCCAATCCAGATCCGGACATCCTGAAGATGCCATAACAAGTCCAAATAAAGATGATAAACCATCAGCCATGGATGTTTTTTTGGAATAAGTCCTTTCCTTTGTTATAACATCTATTTCAATCTCTTTGAAAGTCATATAATCTTTAAACTTTTTAATATATGGAAGTAAATTATACGCAATAGGACAGTATCGATTTTTAGAAAGGTCTAATTTACAATTGGGGCATCTTTTAAAATCAAGATGGGTCCATTTTGGAGCATTAGGGATTGGTTTAAGATCAAGTGCCAATTTTGGGAAAGAAAGATTTATCTCAACTTGTTCTACAAGATCTTTTCTGATCTTAAATCTATAAACATATTTTTTGTGATTTTCCATGATGACCCCCAATTTAAGTTAAGATATTTGTTAAAAAATTATATATGTATTCCTCGGTTTTCAGTACATCTTCTATATATACAAATTCATTAGAGGAATGAATGTTTCCACCGCCTGGACCAAAAACAAGAGTAGGTACTTTAGTTCTACGGGCAATAAAATTAAAATCTCCAACACTTCTTGTTGTAAGACGACATTTTTTCTTACCTTTTTTAGGTTCTGGAAGAAGCTTTAAAAAAGCATCTATATATTCACTCTCTTCAAAAAGATAAGGTAAATATTCATGCTCAGGTGTAGGGGAAAATTTTTTCCTAATATTAATTTTAGATTTTAATTTCAGCTGTTTTATTATTTGTCTAAGTTCTTTTGTAGCATTTTTAGGATTTTCTCCAATAACCAGATGTCTGTTTATCTCGAGTTTACAATAATCTGGTACAGAAAACCCTTTAGTAAATCCTTCAAATTTAAGTGTTGTATATTCTCCACGACCCATTTTTATATTTGAGAAGAAATCAAAATTCATAAGAGCATTTATAAGTCTTGAAGCATCATGTATAGCGTTTACTCCAAGTGAAGGTTGACTTGCGTGAGATGATTTACCTATGAATTCAATCTCAAAAAGAACCCTTCCTTCAGCACCAGTTATTAATACGGGAAAATTTGTATCGTGAACTTTATTGTGGGTACAGCAATATGAATTGTGTGAGAGAAGAGGCGATGGTTCGGGAATAAGACATACATCATAGTTTTTTAGATGAAATTCTCTAAGAAGTATATCAGTTCCAAAAGAAAAGGCATCTTCTTCTCCAAATACTAAAGTTAGAAAGACCTTTCCTTTTAACTTATCGCGCATTTTATTTAATCTGATTATGTTATTTATTAGAGTGGCACATCCAGCCTTCATATCAGCAGCACCTAGACCATATAATTTTCCATTGTCTTCCTGTGCACTATATGGTGAATAAAACCAACCATCTGCTGCGACAACGGTATCAAGGTGTCCGTTTAAAAGTACTGAAGGTCCTTTTTTAGCACCCTCAATAAGTACATAGATATTATCAAGTTTCCCGGCTGGATTATATGGATTTTCAATTGATTGTTTAAAAGGAGATAGCCCGTTTTCTTTTAAAAGTTCAAAAACATATGAATATATGCTGTTATCATCATTTTTACTACTTGGGATCTTTATGAGTTCTTTTGTTATATCAATACTATTCATAAGAAAATTTTACCTTTTTAAAAAAATATAGTCAAACAGGTCTTAAAATGTAATCATACTAATAATGAAATGTATCTGTTAAATATTAAGAATAAATCATATGAAAACACTTTAGAAATGGCTTTAAAAAAGGCTTGATGGTTGATTCAATTATAATTCTTAGGTAAAATTTAATGAAACTCACTTTTAAACGGAGGAATTATGGTTTTTGGGAAAAAGTTACTAGCTCTTTTAAAGCAAAAGAAAATGACACAAAAAAAATTGGCTGATATTCTTGAAGTAAATGTTCAGGCAATCAATAGATATATAAAATCAGATAGACAGCCACGAGTTTCTTTTATAAAAAAGGTAGCAGATACTCTTAACGTTCCAGTTACATATTTTGTTAATGATTATGAGACTCCTGAGACAGGAGATAAGATAAAACAAGAAAAACTCGATGAGTTTGTTAATCTAAAAGTAATAAGTCAGCTTCCAGCTGGAAAGAAGTTCAAAGATGCTAAACAGTTTATGGATGAGATATTCGTAAACAAGGTACATCTTCAAGGAAATAAAAAGGTTTATGCTCTTAGAAATGTTTCAGATGATATGATACCAATTATCAATCAGGATGATATTATTGTAGTTGCTGAAGATGCTAAACTCACAAACGGCGATATTGTAATGCTTAGAACAAAAAAAGATAATGGATTTTAACTTAGAGAATATTATAACGAAAATGGAACGATCTTTTTCCATACAAGAAATCCATATAAAGATCCAATAATTAAAAATGAAAATACTATAAGTAAAGGTTCTAAAGCTTTGCAGATAGCTGGAAAAATAGTTTATTCATGCCGTGGTTACTAAAAAACGTGATGCGTAAAGCGTNGCGTAAAGCGTGATATGTTATAAAATCAAAAGCAGAGGCTTAGGTCTCTGCTTTTTTTTTATGTTAAATTCTGTTAATATTTATAAAAATAAGAAGAGTTCAGGAGTATAGTATGAAAAAGATAATAATAACCATTGTATCACTTATAATAATTGCAAATATGGTATATTCACATGATTTTCACATTGGCGATCAGCATACCTTCTGGCAGTTTGATGTTGTAAAGGGTTCACCTGATATGGAAAAAGGATATTATCAATCTGATTTTACATGTATAAGAGAAGGTGAGTTTACTCTTGTATTTCTTGAAAACAATATTAAGGATTCACAGCTACCATCAGAGGACTATATTAACAGACTTTTCAATAGATTCGAACAGATATTTCCTTTACTTTCTGAATATTTCGGACCACCATCTGATCTTGATGAGAACGGTAAGTTTATAATACTTCTTGCTGATATAAGAGACTGGTTTTACTATGAACTTCCTACAACAGATGACATGGCTCCTATTCAGGGTTATTATTGGTTTCCATTTAATGGTATGAACAACAACGACTATCTGACAATGGATACTGTTCAGCCGCTTATTGACTCTTATGGAACTCTGGCACATGAGTATTTTCATAATGTATATGACCATATGAATCCTGAGCCTGTTGATTTTACAGATAGAGCTGTCAACGAAGCTCTCGCCCATTATGCAATATACCTGAACGGTACTATCGATAAAGACTCTTATGTTCAGTGGCAGTTCTCAATACTGAAAAAAGATCTTGAAAAAGGTAAACTTTTAAATCCGTTTATTGGGAAGATGGATTATTTTGATATTGAGAACCCTGACCTACATCATTGTTATGCTGCAGGGTATCTTTTTATGTACTATGTCTCAGAAGAGCTTATAAAAGATGCAACATTAAAAAGAGAGTTCTTTAACACTCTTATATATGAAGAAATTAATGCATCATCTCTTGATAAACTTACAAACGCTCTATGGCATGTTGGTGTGATAGATGATG
>PKTG01000082.1 GCA_002869225.1 Candidatus Muiribacterium halophilum
AAAAAGAGGCTTGGCTTATGGTCCCTGGAAACCAGCAGTCAAGAAAGATTTTCTATGATCTGTTCAAGGAAAAGATAAAAGATAGTCTTGAATATAAAGAAGATAAGACTTATTGGGATATAAATGGTAGATGGATAGATCAGAAAGATCTGAAGTTTGAAGATAATAAGATATTTTACAAAAAAGATGGAGAATGGGTTGAAAAGTAAAGACCCATATTTAGTTTCAGCACTGTTTTTTTTTCTTCTATCACTTTTTTTTAAACCGCTTCTTTTCTTTTATATAGGATTGAGTCTAATTTCAGGACTTGCACTTTCAAGAAAAAACGATCTGCTTATATCATTTCTTAATGGTCTGGTGTTTTTGTTTTTACATATTCTGGTAGTTAACGTTTTTCAGATCCCTGTCATAGATCTGTTTGTTTTTAATATAGGTGAGATCATTGCCTTTATTATAATATTGATTAGAAAAAGACAGAAGATTGTTCTTCCGGATAAATATTTTTTGTGTCTGATCTCTTTTTTTTCTTTTTTACTAATATTTAAAGAGGTTTATTTTAATTTCTCAGATGCGCTTTATCATTTTTCTTTTTTAAGAGATATAATAAGACTAGATAGATTTAGTAATTTCGATCCTTTTTATGGAAAAGATTTCTATGATATAAGATATTCCTATTCTTTTTATATTCCGTTTTTATCAATACCATATATTACACTTATAAAACTTGGAAAGAGTATCAATCAGGCAACTTCTATCATACTTGATTCCAGTAGTATCTTTTTATATTTGATCTCATCTTTTTCGGTTTATTATGCAAGTAAAAGATATTTTGGTATTATAAGTGCAAGAATATCCGCTTTTTTATTTACAGTAGTCTTTTTATTCGTTAAATCAAATCAATATAGAGGAGTAGGATTTAGTCTGTCGGCTTATCCAATGGCTCTTTGTGTGTATTTTATGTTTCCGCTTCTTTTTTATATATTAAAGTTAAAGGAAAAGAGAAACATAATATTTTATTCATTTCTATTATCTGGGATACACATCTTTTATTGGGGTCTCTTTTTTATTATTCCTCTAATAGAGTTTTTTATTAAAAGAAGCAAATCAAAGTTAAATTCATTGTTATTATATCTTTTATCCGGTGTTCCAGTCTTGATATTGAAATTTTATAACGGTATGTCTATTAACAATGATTTTTTTACAGAAACTCTAAATGTAAATCGATTTCAGAACTTTTTATATTCAGGAATTGGTATACCAACACTATTTCCTTTAATAAGTCTTTTAATGATAATGTGTTTCTTTAATATTTATAGAAAAAGAAAGTTGTTTCTTTATCTTACTTTCTTTGCATTTTTTATCTCTTTTTTTGTACCTGAGATAATACGATTCGTAAAAGTTAATCCTCAAAAATTAAAAAGGATATATCAGCTTTTTCCTGTTTTCTTTATTATTTCACCAGCTCTTACTTTCTTTGTAAGAAAAAATAAAAAGTTTATAAGACCTATACTTATAATAATCTTTACTGCCGGAATCTTTCATTTTATTTTTATACAACAAGGTCTTTCGGTCTATTCACAGGTTCCTCAAAGGATAGTAAACGGATTTGAATCAATGCCGAAGGAAAGTCTTATAGTTTCAACTCCAATGGATTCGATGCTTATAGCAGGGCTTACAAGCTGTGATGTAGTCTCTGTACCTGTTGAGTATAGTGCTCCTTCTGTTGATGATTTAAAAAGACGAGAGGATGCAATATATACAACAATACTTAAGGGTGATAACGAATTTGAGGCTGATTATGCTCTGATACCTATACGAGGTGAACCAGTATTGATGGAAGCTATATCAAAGAGGAAAGATATGGTCAAGATAGGAGGAAGCTATTGGTTAGTAGATCTAAAAAAATAGATGTCTTTATATTATTTTCTTTCATAGCGTTCTTCTTTTTTTATCTTTCTCATGGATTAGATACAAAGGATAGTGGAGAATTTCTTGTATGTGCAAAAAGACTTCTTCCAGCGCATTCTCCAGGGTCTGTACTTTATATTATTATTGGCAGACTATTTGTATTCATGGGTGCTGTAGGTGTAAATCTATTATCGCTTATTTTTTCTGTTTCCTCGCTATTCATTCTTTTAAAGTTGTCTAAAGATAACACTTTATTCAAAATTTTGATCATTATTCTCTTTTCAGGTTCCTCTATTGTTTATTATTCAACATCGGCGGAAGTATATACGGCGGTTTTATTTTTTATCTCTTTGATAGTGTTTTTTGCTGAAAAAAGAAAATATGAAGCTTTATCCTTTTCGTCAGGTCTTCTAGCTTTATTATCACCAATATATTTTCTTTTGACTTTACCTTTTATTTTGATTCATCTTTTTAAATATAAAAATAAAAAAAATATTATCTTTATTTTCATTTTGCCTATTATCATATACCTTTTTATAACCATAAGGTTGCCTTATATAAATAATGTTTTCTCATCTGACTCATTTATTAAGACAATTGATTTTATTTCAGGTAAAGATTTTGCAGTAAAGAAAAATGTCTTATCCTTTGATTTTGGATGGATAACAAATAATGTAGTTTCATTATTTTTAAAATCAATAAAGATGTCTTCGTTCTGGTTTATAGTCTTTGTAATGTTTTTGTGTCAAATAGATCTTAAAAAAAATGTCGATGTTTTAATAACATTATTATTGTATTTTGTGTTTTTTGTATTATTAAGACTCGATGTCAAAAATGTTTTTCATTTTTTTATCCCGATTATCCCATTGATACTTAGGTTATTTAAAGATGTAAGATTAGAGAAGAGTGTTTTACATAAAAATATATTTATATCTGTAGCTCTTTTTTTTATTGTATTTAGTATTTTTAATATTGATGTAAAACACACGAGACTTCCACTTATGTATGCAAAAGATGTTGTTGATATAGTAAAGGAAACATCTTTGGTGATTGTTAGTATTGATAATAGGATAAATTATTTTAAATATTTAAACGAATATACTGATTATATAAAAAAGGATATAATTTTTATTAACCTTGCGGACCTTTCAAAAGATTATTATTTAAGATCTTTGAATAAAGAACTTGAGATACCCGAGATGATAGATACAAATCCAATGGTCAATCTTGTAAATATAATAGCTCTTAATAAAAATAAAAAAAACATATATTTTGATGCTGATCCTTCTCTTTATGGTGTCGATATTTCTGTTTATGATCATGGCTTATTATTTTCAACTAATGTTGTTTCGTCTTTGCCACTTGAAATATATAATAATATAAAAGAGATAACAGCATTTAACATAACGTTAAACGATCCTGAATTTAAGAACCTTATTATAAGTTATAGAATTGCTTTAGAAAATTTAAAAAATAAAATAAAAGATGATGAGATAAAAAAAAGGATAGATAATTGGCTTTCTATTTACTCGTATTGATATTTTTTATAGGTTTTTTACCTAGTCCGGATATTTCTGGTAGTTGGATGCTTACACGTGCTTTGATATCGCTTCTACTAATACCAATATTTTTTTATAAAAAGATAAGATTACCTTCAGCGGATAAATTCAAATATATCATCTTTTTTTTAGCGTTTATTTCATTCAGGTCCCTCTTTACCTTAAATAGATATCTGGCAATAGAGAATGTTGTTTGGTATATTGTGCTATTTTTTGTATATATTGTCTTTTTAAATAGTTTTAGAAAGCGAGATTGGAAGTATATTCTTTACTATTCATCTTTTGTTGCCATTCTTGCTATTCTTTCAAGGCTAAATATAACTGATTATTTGATTTCCTATATAAAGAATGGGATGATAATAAAAGAACGTTCCTGGAACGAAGCAGTTGATCTATGGTTTTTTAACTCCAATTATCTATGTGCATTATTTCTCTTCTCTTCTTTGAGAGGTTTTTTATTATCTTCTAAAGTAAAAAAAATAAACATATACCTTGCACTTAATTTAATAGGAATAATAATTTGTGGTGGGGAATCTGCACTTATTGCATATATCTTTTGCTACCTTGCCGGATATTTTCATAAAAAAAGAAAGATTATATATATTGCAGCATTTTCATGTGTTGTCTTAATATTTTTATTAATAATATTATCTTATGATAACTCGGCAACTCTAATGCATAGAAAACTTTTTTTCTCAAATGCTCTTTTACAGTTTCTTGATAATCCTTTTTTTGGTAGTGGACCTGGACACTTTGTTATCTTTTTTAATAGGTATCTCGACGCTTCTTTGCTTGATATAAAATTGACTCATCTTCCACCTAGTATATATGTTCATAATGATATTTTACAGATACTCTGTGAAAACGGAGTATTTGGAGTTTTATTCCTACTCATTGGTCTATTTTATATATTTAGAGATATCAGGTCGCCGTTTAGTCTTTTTTTCCTATCTCTTTTGATGTTTTCAACAATGAATCATGCTATTTATTTTGAAAGAGGTATGTTGACTTTCATTATTATGTTGTCGACTCTTTCAATTAAAAAGAAAAAAATGAATAATTTTATTGTTTTAAAGATGTTTATATTTTGTGTTATTTGTATTTCTTTTATGATAGCAGCTACAAATCTTTTGTTTGCATATTCAAAAGATATAAACCTTTTGGAAAATGCACTTATAATAAGACCAGGAAATTATTATGGTATGGTAGACTTAGCATCTTTGTATAATAATAAAAAAGAATATAAAAAAGCTCTTTTACTTTACGAGAATGCAAAAAAAATAAATCCGTACAATCCTTTTTTGTATAAAAATCTTTCAATTGTTAGATTGAATCTTGGACAAAAAGAAAAAGCATTAATGGATATTAGAGATGAATTTCAATATTCTATCCCGAAAAATCGGTTTGATATAGCTTTAAAAGGGATTTCATATTCACTTAGATTCAAGGATGGTGATATGGTGAAAAACTTTATAGATCTTGCTATTGAAAGTGCTGAAAATGAAAATGAAAAGAAAAAGATCACTGAAATCCTAAAAAAAATTGAAAAACAGTAAATAGTATTGTACAATAGTCCTCAAATGATAAACCACAAACGATTATAGGAGTTTTTTTATGAAATTTTATGATTCTAATGCGATTAGAAACGTTGTTCTTGTAGGCGGGAACGGCACAGGGAAAACATCTATTGCAGAAGCTATGCTTTTTAATTCAGGTGCAAATAACAGATTAGGAAGCGTTGATGCTGGTACTGCAGTATGTGATTTTCTTGAAGAAGAAACAGATAAGAAGATGTCAATAAGTGGTACATTAGCTACTTTTGAGGTCAGAAACACAAAGATAAATCTAATGGATACTCCAGGAAGTCCAGACTTCATGGGTGAAGTCATTCGTATGGCAAGAGTTGCTGATGCATATATTCTTACAGTAGATGCTTCATCTGGTGTAGATGCACAGACTATAAGAAATTTTGAATATGTTGAAGGAAAATCTGGTGTTGTATTTATCAATAAGATGGAAGTTGAAAGAGCTAATTTTGAAAATGCTCTTACCCAGGTGAAAGAAAGAATATCATCAAGCGCTCTTCCTATAACAATACCAATGGGAAAAGAAAAAGATTTTAAGGGTGTGATAGACCTTATAAACGAAAAGGCGATAACCTGTGATGAAACTGGAAAGAACTTAAAAGTTGAAGATATTCCAGCTGAATATTCAGATATGGTAGCTTCATATAAAGAACAGCTTGTTGAAGCTATTGTTGAGACCGATGAAGCGTTAATGGAAAAATATCTTGAAGGTGAAGAGATCTCAGCTGAACAGCTAATGGATACTTTTGTACAGGCTTCAAAAAAAGGAGAACTAATAGGTGTTCTTTGTGGTGCTGCTGGAAAGAATATTGGTGTACAGAAACTTACCGATATAATTGTTGATTATATGCCATCACCAGCTGAAGTTAAGACTGTTGATATGATAGATGAAGATACTGGCGAAGAAATAACAGTTGAAATGGACGGAAGTGCGCCTGTTTCTGCGTTTGTATTCAAGACAATGAGTGAATCACAGGCTGGAGAAACAATTTATTTCAGGACTTATACTGGAACATTCTCGGGTGGAGAATTAAATAATCCAAGTAAATCTTCAAGTGAAAGAGTAAATCAGATCAACTCACTTTGCGGAAAAGAAAAAGTTGATATAGGTGGAAAGATGGCTGCAGGAGATATAGCAACAACAGTTAAACTAAAAAATACAAAGACTAGTGATACTCTTTATGAAGGAAAATTTGGAAAGACTTTCAAACCAATAGAATTTCCACCAGCTCTTATAAAGATCGCTATCGTTCCAAAGACCCAGGCTGACAAGGATAAACTAAGTGCAGCTCTTACTAAGCTTACTGATGAAGATCCAACACTTAACGTTAATTTTAATCCTGAATTTCTTCAGACAATAGTTCTTGGAATGGGTGAGCAGCATATAAACGTTCTTAGAAAAAGATTAAGTAATAAATTTTCTCTTGAAGTTGAAGTTGAAAAACCAAGAATAGCATATAGAGAAACAATAAGAGCTAAAGTAACTGCAGAAAAGAAATATAAAAAGCAGTCAGGTGGTAAAGGTCAGTACGGTCATTGTGTTATAGAGATGGGACCAATTGAAAGAGGTAAAGGATTTGAATTTGAAGATAAGATCTTTGGTGGAGCTATTCCAGCAAAATATATACCTTCAATAGAAAAGGGTTGTAAAGAAGCTATGGATAAGGGTGTTCTTGCAGGATATCCTGTTATTGATATAAAAGTAGTAGTCATGGATGGGTCTTTCCATGCTGTTGACTCATCAGATATGGCATTTAAACTTGCAGGTTCCATGGCATTTAAAGATGGTATGGAAAAAGCAAAACCAGTTCTTCTTGAACCGATTTCACTTGTAACTGTTATCGTACCAGATGAATATATGGGTGATATAATGGGAGATATGAACGGTAGAAGAGGAAGAATAATGGGTTCTGAAGCTTATAAAAAAGGTTTTACAAAGATCAAAGCAACTGTACCTGAAGCTGAGATGTTTAAGTATATTAACGATCTTAGATCAATGACTCAGGGTCAGGGAACCTTCCTAACAGAACATTCTCATTATGATCCAACTCCTGCTAATGTTCAGGATAAAGTGATTGAAGAGACTAAGAAATTGGAAGAAGAAGCAGAAAAGTAATATTGAATTTTAAAGAGTTTAAAATATAGGATAAGGGTCGGACGAATAGAGTCCGACCTTTTCTTTTTAAAGGAAATTTGCTTGAAGAATAAGAGAATTGCTATAGTCTTACCCGACCTTGGTGGTGGTGGTGCTGAAAAAGTAGCTCTGGCTGTTGCTAACGGTCTATCAAAAGAAAACGATGTTCGACTTATACTCTTTAAAAGAGAAGGTATATTTCTTGAATATTTATCAAAAGATGTTGAATTAGTTGTCTTAAATAAAGATCATAAAAATATCAAACAGATCTTTTCTTTAATACGACTCCTTAGAAAGAATCTTAAAGATAGAGATTTATTTATAGCAGGTTTTCAGCTTTTTACAGAATTTTATTCTCTTATTGCCACGTTTAATATGAAAATAAAGAAGATTAGTGTATCTCAGATAGATATAAGGCAGATCATTAGTATCAAAGGATATCCAATGATGCCATTTAAGATCATAGGATCTATTTTGTATCGATTTTTTGATATTTGTATCTGTTCTTCTAAAGGTGTAAAAAGATCATTAAGAAAAGTATTTAATGTTAAAAAGAAAAAATTAAGAGTTATTTATAATCCTGTTTTTGATGTAGAAAATAACAATTCTGGTATTGATATTGATTATGAAAGACCTATTTTTATTACTCTCGCACGACTAAATTATCAGAAACGATTGGATATTATGATAAAAGCTTTTGCAAAATATCTTAAAAAAAATAAAAACGGAACACTTTTGATCTTAGGAGAAGGTGATTTGGAAGAGGAATTAAAAAAATTATCTTTAGATCTAAATGTTTTAAAGAATTTAAAGTTTTTAGGTTTTAAAAAAAACGTAAGCGTATATCTTAATAGAGCTGATGTGTTTTTACTTACATCTGATTTCGAAGGTTTTGGAAATGTTATTGTTGAAGCTATGGCAAATGCTTTGCCTGTAATCAGTACTGATTGTCCTTCAGGACCATCGGAAATACTTAAAAAAGGAAAGTATGGTAAATTGACTCCGGTTGGTGATGTAGATTCATTCTCAGATGCTATGGAAGATCTTATAAGAGATGAAAAAGAGTTGAAAAAATATTCCGAGTTATCATTAGAAAGAGCAAAAGAATTTTCTTTGGAAAAAATAATAGGTAAATATAAAGATGTCATTAAGAGATTATAAACTTATTTTAGGTGGTGGAGGAGCAAGAGGGTTTGCTCATCTTGGGGTAATTAATACACTTCATAAAATAAAAGAACCGAAAAAGATAGCTGGATGTTCAATGGGTGGAGTAGTAGCATCTTTATATGCTTTGTATAAGGATCCAGTTATAGTTCAAAGTAAGATCGATTTTATATTAAATAAAACAGAGTTTAAAAGAATTAAAATCGATAAGTTTTCTAAAGTATTTTCTAGCTTGTTTACCGTTGGAAGGTTATTTAGAAAACGGCATCTGATAAAAGCGGAAGTTATAATGAGACTTTTAGAGGATATAATACCAAAGGAAACAGAGTTTTCTGACCTTAAAATACCACTTGAACTGGTGTGTTTTGATATGAAGTCGGGAAGACCCATAGTTCTGAAAGAAGGAAGATTAATACCAGCCATAGTCGCAAGTGCTTCAATTCCTGGAATCATCGAACCGGTAGAGTCCGATGATAAGCTTCTTACAGATGGAGGTGTTTATGGATCCGTTCCTTTCTTTATTTGTGACGACGATCTAAAGAATATTGTGGTAGATGTCACTTATGATCCTCCGGTAGAATTTGATTTTTCAAATGCACTTGAATTTTTTTATAAAACAGTTGAATGGCAGATATACTTTTTGGAAAAAGAGAAGAGAAATGCGATTTTAAAAAAAGATGTCCTTGTATTGGAGCCACCTGTAAAGCGGTATACATTAAAAAATTTCTTTAATAATAGTATCATTATAGAAAAAGGATTAGAGTATTCAACAGAGAAATAGCAAGAAATAAAGAGTTTTTTGAAAAAGGGATTTTTTTATAAAATGAAAAAATTTTTGAAACATCAAGGTAATAGTGTAAAATTAATTTTATGAAAAAGATAATCATTTTAATCTTTGTATTTGCTTTTTTAACAGTAAGTGTAATATGTGAATCAGTCGATGCTCTTATAAATAAAGGTATAGAAAGTTATCAAAGCGACGAACTTTCAAAAGCTAAAGACTATTTTCAGGAAGCGATAAAGGTCTCAAGCTATTCAGTGGATGCATATTATTACCTTGGTTTGATATTTATGGAAGAGGGTGATCTCTCAAGTGCTGAGCTCAATCTAAAAAAAGCACTAAAGATAGATCCTAAATGGAGTGCTGCTTATGAAAAACTTGGCAGCTTATACAATGATCAGGGTGATTTCTCGGAAGCTCAGGATATGTTTGAAAAAGCCATAAAGTTTAATCCTGATAGTGAAGGAGCTTTAAAGTTTTTTGGAGATAAGGCGTATCAAAGAGGAGATTTTGAAAAAGCTAAAAATTATTATTTCAAGCTTAAAGACTTAAGTGAATCGGATCCTGAGATAACTAAAAAATTAGGTTTTATAGCAATATCAGAAAATGATTATCATAAAGCGTTATCGTATTTTTCCCAGTACTCTGGACTTTTTCCTTTTAACAAAGATATATCAAACAGAGTCTTTCTCCTTAAATTGGCACTTGATAAAAGTAAAGAAGCAGCTGACATCGAAAAAGCAAAAAAATTGCTGTATAGCGGAGATCTTTCAGAGGAGAATGTAAAAGACATCTTTAAAAAAGAGATTGCAGAAACATCGGAAAATAATGTTAATCAAAACATACCAAGAAGAATAGACGACAATAAGGATTCCTCTAATATTGGGAAAATATTATTGTGGGTGTTTATTCTGGGAGTGATTATAGCTGGAGTTGTTGTTGGTTATCTTGTGTTTATAGGACGAAAAAACAAAGAATCTCAAGAACAGGACGTTCCAAAAAAGATGAAGATCAAAAAGATCGATTCAAATAAGGATATTTCAGAACTGAAATCGCTTTTGGTTGAAGCTCAAACGCTAAATGATACAGATGCAATAAAAAAATTAGTAAAGATCATCTGTGAAAAAGAAGAGACAGCTGAGAATTTCATAAAAGCTGGTAAAGCTATAAAAGAGATTGGTGACATTGAAAATTCAATATCCTATTATGAAAAAGCTTTAAATCATCTAAAAGGAGATGAATATCTTGATGTGTTATTATTGTTAATGGCTCTTTCATTAGATATATCTAAACCGGAAAAAGCGCTTACTTATTTTACAAGAATAAAAAGCATGAGATCTCCTAATATACACTTGCTTATTCAAAAGATTCAGGATTTTCCAAAAAATCTTTATAAAGATAAAAACCTTTTTTCACAGATCATTGATTTTATTGAAGAAAAAGGTGATCATGCAAAAGTTATATCTATTCTGGAAAAATTCATTGAACATTCTGATGAAGAAAGTGATATACATGATATAAGGATCAAACTTGTAGAAATATTAAAAATTGAAAACCTGAATAGAAAAGCTGCAAATATCTATGAGGATATGATAAGAGAGCATCCAAGGAATCTCAATCTCTATGTCGGTTTAGTAGAGGCATATCTTAAGTATAAGGAATCTCAAAAAGCTTGTGATTATATTGAGAAAGGTTTAAGAGGGTTCCCGGATCAGAAAGATACCTTTATAAATATCTGTCTTGATAATATGAATAGTTTGAGATCTGATAGAAATATGTTTTTGAAAGTTCTTGAGGTCTTTTCACAGGACGATGATTTGAAAAAGGATACAAAAGTTCTTTTTCAGAATTTTATAGAAGAATTTAATGATGAAGAAGCCAATAAGAATTTTTATGATTTTCTTATGAAAGCTGGCTTTGAATTGGAATCGTTTGAACTTCTGGATGATTTTTTAAAAAGAGGCTGGTTAAAATATGCAACCAGATTTTTAGATGATCTTAACAACTATCTTAAAAGAGAACCTGATGATCTTCCTAAGATAAAAAGAATGGCAACAATATTGTCAAACCTTGGCAGGAACGCTGAAGCTTTTATATTATATAAAAAAGTATTTGAATTTGAACCAGCAAATCCTGATATTTTGTTTAATCTTTATAAAATATCTGGGGTTCTAAATAGAGAAGAGGATATAGTATTTTATGGTAAAAAACTGCTTTTTTTCAAAGAGACATTGAGCGAAGCAATAAAGCTTCTAAATATCGACCCAAATTCGAATAAGGAGCTAGAAGAGCTTGAGATAGATATGCTGATAGCTCTTTAAAATAAAGATGAAGCAGTAAAGAAGCTCAGATATCTTGAGATAAAAAATCAAAGCGATAAATCTATAAAGGAAAAATTTGCAAAGGTCTTAAAGGATATTGATCCTAAAGAGAGTCTCGAGAAATATAAGATATTATTAAAACTCGATCCTACAAAAGGGGAATACTGGGAAAGTGTAGCGGACAATTTTTTGAATTTAGGAAAAGTAAAACATGCAATAAAAGCTTTTAAAAAGATGATAGAACTTCCTGTTATTGAAGAGATGAAAGTAAAAGCGGTCAAGACAACTATCAACAATGGATTTTTTGATATAGGTCTTAAGTTTCTTGCCAGGTTTGATTCTGATTCAATAAAAAAAGATGAGCTTAAAAGTGAACTTTTAAGTGAAAAAGCAAGGTTTGAGTACAAATATCTAAATACTTTCCTTAAGAATAAACAGGCTCCAGAAGATATGGTTAACCATCTTATTAACGGAAATAACATAATGATACCTACAACTGATTTTCTAAGGAATACTCTTCCAGGACTTTCAGATTTTGAGATAAAGGTAGAGATAATTGAACGTTATCTTTATATGGGAGCTTATGATGAAGGTATTGAGATGGCTCAGAATATCCTTAATATAAAAGAAAACTGGAAGACAAGATTTTTACTTGGAAGATTGTTCCTGGAAAAAGGCCTTGTTGAAATAGCATTTAGAGAGTTTTCAAAAGTTGATTGGGATAATGCGGATCTTAAAATCGAGCTGAAGTTTGAGAGAATGTATGAAATAGCCCAACTATTTGAGGAAAGAAACATGGAAAAAGAAGCTATACATTTTTATAGAGAGATCTTCTCAAGAGATGTTAATTATAGAGATGTAAGAGAAAAGATCGAAAATCTTGATAACAAACTCTTAATGTCAAGGACAATTGACGAGACTACAGGATTATCTCTTGAAATAAGAAGACGTTATTCTGATATTAAGGAACTTGGAAAAGGTGGCATGGGAATAGTATATAGGGCGACAGATAAGAAACTAGGCAGGAAAGTCGCTTTAAAAGTAATGCTTTCAGAGTTTGTTAATAACAATAAAGCTGTTGAAAGATTCTTACGTGAAGCAAAAGCAATCGCGACTCTTAATCATCCTTATATTGTAAGTGTATTTGATGTTAGCTCAGAAAAAAATGTATATATCGCGATGGAATATGTTGAAGGGGAAAATCTTAAGACTATTTTGCATAGGGTAAAAAGACTTACAACAGATAAAATAGTAAAATATGGTATGAAAATATGTGAAGCTTTATCATTTGCTCATGAACACAGCGTAATTCACCGGGATATAAAACCAGAAAACATCATGATAGATCCGAAAGACAATGTCAGAATAATGGATTTTGGTCTTGCAAGAATAGAAGATGGAGAAAGACTTGGTGGGGATGTCATGGGAACACCATTTTTTATGTCTCCTGAACAGATAAGAGGCGATAAGGTTGATAATCGAACTGATATATATTCGCTTGGTATAACTCTTTATAATCTTGCAACAGGAAAATTGCCTTTTGAAGAGGGAGACGTTAGACAACAGCATTTATCTGTAGATCCTAAAAGACCTTCTTTGATAATCGATGGAGTCTCTGCAAAATTAGAAGAGATAATAATGAGATGTCTTGAAAAAAATCCTGCCAACAGGTTTTCTTCTATGGAAGAGCTTAAAAAAGAACTGGAAAAGATAAAATATCTCTAAATTTTAAATCCAGTTCCCAAATGATGTTCTCTGTAAAATACTTTGTAACTACATTTCTGACATTCGAGTTTGTTATGATTAAATTCATTGATATTTGACATTATCTTCATTTTTCCTTGACAGATAGGGCAACGCATAATACCTCCATGTATTATTCTGACACATATTTCAAGTTAATAAATACTTCAGAATTTATTTTGCTCATATAATTTATCGGAAAGTTTAAAAGTTTTCTTGAACTATACCGATAATAAAAAAAAACACACAAGGGAGTGAAGTATATGAAAAGGATTTTAATATTATTTCTAATAATTACAGTGATGTTACTGGCTGATAGTGTAGATGAGCAATTGAAACAATCTGGTTATAAGAACGTACTTGAGAGTCTGCATCAGGATAAACAGACCAATGTACGGTATAGAAGTGTATATCCGGATGAGAATAGAGATAGCAAAAAGACAGTTGCTGATCAGATCTATGGTGATGATTATGTAATCCGTTCAGCTGATGAGGATGGTAGTACACTTAAAGATAGAATCGTTATGTATTATCCAGCTATTCAGGGACCTTCTCTTTTAGTACTTACAGGACTTGTAAATACTGTTTCTGCAAGAAGTCTTAAAAAAGGTAGTTATTCTATTGGTGGAAGATTTATATATTCAAAGATCACTAAATCAAAAGGAACTGATATCGATTTCCAGGAAGGCGAAAAAGCTGAAGTCACATCTTTTTATGTAAATGCTGCTATGGGTGTATCAGATAACTTTGAGATTGGTTATATGCTTCCTGTACATAAACTGGAAGTGATAGATGATAATCTTTATCCATATAACGCAAGTGAATCTGGTGCTGGAGATGTTGCTATAAGAGGAAAATTCTCATTTCCATTTAACAATGATATGGGTAATGCTGCAGTTGGTTTTGGTGTAAAACTCCCATCAGGAAATGATGAAAAATTATCACCAACCGGAGTGACTGGAGAACCTGATCTTGAAGTGCTTGGAGCAGTTTCTGGAAAGTTTGGTACGATGACAGGACATATTAACCTTATATATTCTTTTACTGGAAATGGTGATGTTCCTAATAAACCTTTTACATTTTCTGATGATAAGTTTACCTTCAATGTTGGAATAGATTATTCCAAAAATGAGAATGTATCACTTATGATGGAAATAAACGGAGAAGATTGGGGATCATTTGGAGATAGAGCAGATTTAGTTGCTGGTGTAAGAGCTAAGATGGGCGAAAAATTAAATGGTGAGATAGCGTTTCCTCTTTCTATTCACAACAATCAGTATTATGGATATGATTTTAAATTAATAGTAGGAGCATCATATACCTTTTAAATATTATAGATATTTAAAAGTCACGTTTGGACGTTTGTGCGTTTATTGCGTTTAGACGTTGCCGCATCCCTGCTTTTCAAAGGAAAAACAATGTTTAATGTAGTTTTAGTAGAGCCGGAAATACCGCCTAATACAGGTAATATAGGAAGAACATGTGCCGCAACGGGATGTGTTCTTTTTCTTGTTGGAAAACTCGGATTTTCAACGGATGATAAACATCTTAAAAGAGCTGGCCTTGATTACTGGAAATATATTGATGTCAGATATAAAGATTCTTTAGAAGAACTTTTTGAAAATAATCCAATAGAAAGATTTCATTTTTTTACAAAAAAAGCTTCTAAAGTCTATTCTGATGTCAAATACAGTCTAGGAGATTTTCTTGTCTTTGGAAGAGAGACTTATGGACTTCCAGATGAGCTTTTAGAAAAATATCCTGAAAATACTAGGCTGATACCAACAAAAAACGTTAGAAGTCTCAATCTATCTGTTTCTGCTGGGATTGCTACTTATGAAGCACTTAGGCAAAACAAATTTGCGTTATGACGTTGATTACGTTAAATCGTTAAAAGTTAACGTTAAGAACATACAAACGCTCAAACGTGCTTCTTGTTTTATGTTAGGTACATCAAATAAATCCTAAGTATCTCTGCTGAGCTCCAAGCTTGCATTGGCGTTCCATGAGGAATATATGGAGCATCTCCATTAAACAGTTCGGGAATAAATCCAATACCCATTATTTTCATATTCTCATCAAGGTATCTTGTTATAAAATCACGAACCTGTTCTTTTACCTCTGAAGAGTTTTCCTCACTCTTTATCCAAGCTTCAAGGTAAACACCAAGAAGAAACGGCCATGCTGTCCCTTGATGATAGGTAGAATCCCTTTGAAACCAATCACCTTTATACTCCCCTTTATAATCTTTGTGATTCTTAGAGAGGCTTCTTAAGGCGTATTTATTAAATAGTTTTTTAGATGCTTCAAAAACCTTTTTGACCTTTATCGTATCATCTATCACTGGAAATGGAAGTGAGACCGCGTAAAGCATATTTGGTCTAAGAGAGTCATCTTTTCTCTCTTCGTTTATAAAATCATATAAATACCCTTTTTCTTCATTCCAGAAATTTATTATAAACGACCTTTTTACTCTATCTATTAGGGAGTTGAGATTGTTGATATTGTCATTAAGACCCAATTTTTCAGAAAATAATCTAAGTATACAAAGCGCGTTATACCAGAGTGCATTTATTTCAACAGCTTTCCCCCACCTTGGAGTAAAAGCTTTTCCCTGATTCTTAGCATCCATCCAAGTTAGTTGAGTATTCTTTTTTCCGGCATATATAAGTGAATCGGATTTATCCATATGAATATTGTTTATTGTTCCTTTTCTATATTCGAAGATAATACGATTGATTATTGAAAAGTATTTTTTTATGATCTCATCTTTATTTGTATTTTTATAAAGCTGATAGATAGAATTGATCATCCATAAAGATGCATCAACTGTATTATAAAGGTGTTCGGTGTTTTCCTGAATAGTATTAGGGATTATTCCGTTTTTTTCAAGTCTGGCGAATGAGTCAATTATATTTTCTGCAATATCAGTATGCTGAGTCAATATAGCGAGGCCTGGTAAAGAGATAAAAGTATCTCTTCCCCATGGTCCAAACCATGGATATCCTGCCATTATAAAATATTGTTTATCTTTTTTTGTAATAAAGCTTAAAGAATGATCGTATAGAGAGTTGATGAGTGGATCATCAGAGATATGTTTGCTTTTGATCTCAAATCTGTTTTTTTCTATTATCTCAGAAAAATGAAATATTATCTCTTTACGGTCTTTTAATTCAAATCTGAAATAGCCAGGAGAAGATACTTTTAATCTGCATTTTTCCATTTTATAATCATCTTCTTTTTTTAGAAAGATATCTTTTGTATATGTTTCTTCTATAAATTCACAATCAGGTTGACTGCTTAGCTGAAAGTTATCATTTATGAGTTTTTTATGGATCTTAAAAAAGTCTCCAGGAGAAAAATCGATATTCTCTGATTTTCTATCCTCCAGAAATGGTCTAAAATAAATAGAGATATTTTTAAAGTCTTTCGGTATCTTTTTTATTCTATATCTAATATCAAGAGAATTTTCTTTTTTATTTGTGGACAATCTCTTTTCAAGTATCAGATCGTTTATATCATATATCCATATTATACAATCAGCTTTTATACTTATTTCTTTAATATAGAGATGACCTTCAGGAAAGATCTTGTCTTTGTCGGTCCTAACTGAAAAAAGATTGTAAAATACACCATCTATATTTATTGTCTCATCAAAAGAATTAAAAATTGAGTGTCGATCCGTTGGTGGTCTTTTTGCAAAAGAAAATAGGGAATGATAACGACGGCTTTGAATAAGAAAAAGATTATTTAAAGTGTATGAACCGTTTCCGTATGTCAAAAGCCATTCTTTATCTATATGATTTAATATATTCTCTTTTTCTGATGAAAAAAGCATTTAATTATCCTTAAAGTCAGGGATTAGGATTTAGGGATTAGGGGTTAGGGTAGGACTCATCTTACCTTACTACCAAATTACCTTATTACCCTGTTTTTTTTAAAAATTACCCATTACGCTTAATTTATGGGTCAGCCAGATCCGGTGCATCACGTTTTATAAAATCCTTGCAAGATCTTTATCGCCTCTACCTGAGAGATTGATAATTACTATCTCATCTTTTTTAAAATCATTTTTAAGAACCCAGGAAATGGCATGGGCTGATTCAATGGCTGGGATTATACCTTCTTTTTTAGAAAGATAAAAAAGTGCATCAACTGCATCTTTATCATCACAGTATGCTGCGGTCAATCTTTCTTTTGAAAAAAGATGAGAGATCTCAGGACCAATACCGGGATAATCCAGACCTGCTGCGATTGAATAAACAGGGGATATCTCATCATTATCATCCTGTATAACAAAAGTCTTCATTCCGTGAAGTACTCCAGGTCTTCCTTTTGTAAGCGTTGCTGCATGACGATTGGTGTGTAATCCTTCACCGGCTGCTTCTACACCAACGAGTTTTACAGATTCATCTTCAATAAATGCTGAGAATATACCAATTGCATTGCTTCCGCCACCTATACATGCAACTACTTTATCCGGAAGTCTTCCTTCTTTGCTTATTATCTGTTTTTTCGCCTCGTTTCCAATAACTGATTGAAAATATCTTACTATCTCAGGATATGGATGAGGTCCAACTGCTGAACCAAGCATATAAAAAGTATCATTTGCATTTTCTACCCAATAACCTATAGCTGCATCAACCGCTTCTTTTAATGTCTGTTCACCTTCGTGCACGGGCACGATCTTAGCTCCAAGAGCTTTCATCCTTCTTGCATTATCATCCTGTCTTTCAACATCAAGTGCACCTTGAAAGATAATACATTCCATATTAAATTTTGCTGCAACCGTAGCTACTGCTACGCCGTGCATACCTGCACCAGTCTCAGCAACGAGTTTCTTTTTACCCATCTTTTGAGCAAGAAGTGCCTGTCCTAATGTGTTGTTGATCTTATGTGCACCTATATGATTTAGGTCTTCTCTTTTAAGATATATCTTTGCACCCTTTTCCTTGCTAAGATTTTCAGCAAGATAAAGAGGTGTAGGTCTTCCTGAATAATCCTTTAGAAGTTGTTCAAGCTGAGCTTTAAATTCTCTATTATCTTTTTCCTCTTTAAATACTTCGTATAGTTTATCAAGATTTTCTTTTATTATAGGAGGAACAAAACTCCCACCGAAATCACCAAAATAACCTTCCATAATCACCCTCCATAATTTTTTCTTATCATTAAGATTCATTTTATTATCTTATAGATAGCATAGTCAAATTTTAAAAACAGGGAACAGGGAATCCTAAGAGCAGGATTTAGGATTTAGGGGTGGTTGGATTTGCTACAAACCACTAACTACAAACCACTAACTGAATAAGTTAACAGGGAATCCTAATAACTGACTGAATCTGCTTACTTATTTACAATAAATTTCTTGATAACAGATATAAATAACTATATAATCTATATTATGAAAAAAATAATTTTATATTTACTTATTGTATT
>PKTG01000042.1 GCA_002869225.1 Candidatus Muiribacterium halophilum
AACCGGAGCAGTTTCCTCTTCCTGAGGAGTCTCTATATTAATAGTATTGTCTTCTTCAGGTTCTGAAGGAGTATCTGCAATAAAAGAAGAAAGGTCAACGTCTTCTGAATCAGAGGTATCGATCTCGATGACGTTTTCATCCACGCTAACCGGAGCAGTTTCCTCTTCCTGAGGAGTCTCTATATTAATAGTATTGTCTTCTTCAGGTTCTGAAGGAGTATCTGCAATAAAAGAAGAAATGTCAACGTCTTCCGAATCAGAGGTATCGATCTCAATTATCTTTTCTGTTTCATCTATATTTAAATTATTTTCTGGTATTATACTCTGACTGTTATCTATTGTCTCAAGTTCAGATATAAGGCTATCGAGCTGATCAGCTTCATCGGCTTTATCATCTTCTTTTTCGTTAACAGGAGTAAAGTCGATACTATCATCTACTATTATTGTCTCTTTAGCTTGATTATTTTCCTGACTGGAAGCTTTTTTTATCTCTTCAAGTTCATCACTATCTATCTCTTTTATCATTAATTCTTCTGGAATCTTAGTGATTTCTTCCTCTGGTTCCTGAATATCTTTTATAACATTTATCTCATCGTCGATTTTTATTTCGTTTATATCTATAGAACTCTTATTTATGTCATCTTTTATCTTTCTTTTTTTGACAAGCATTTCTTCTTTAAGAGGTTTCTCGAGTTCTTTAATTCCTTTTTCTATCATGTTAAGAACTGATTTTTCTATTTTAGATAATAATTCCAGTTCTTCCTCGTTTTTATAATGTTCAATAAGTATCATCCCTGTATTAGCAGTAATGATCTTAGCAAGTGCAAATATAGCTGAATCTCTCATCTCTCTTTTTGGTAGTTTTATCATCTTTGCTAGTAGTTCTACTACATTAGATCTTCCATATTTCTGAAGTGCTTTTGCAGCATTTGCAATGACTCTTGGATTCTTATCTCTCAAAAGTGGAACGAGATGTTTATATATTTCTGGTTCTTTAATGAATTCAAGACACTCAATTGCGTTAGCACGGATTCTCGGATCCTGATCTTTTAAGTATTTTACGAGTAAAGGTATCTCGTTTTTACCACCTATATATCCTATTGATTTTACAAGAAAAGATATTACGAACTGATCTGTTTCTCCAAATAATGTTTCTTTAAGATAAGGGAGTATCAATTTGGGTTTAAGACTTGATAGACCTCTTTTTATTGTGTCAATTTTTATTTTGGCGTTGTCGGATTTTAATAGTTCTACAAATGAATTGAAATCAATATCTTTATGTTTTTTTTCAGATGTTTCTTCCTGGGGTTCTGATAGATCAACAATATCTTGAGAGTTTATGAGTTTAAATTCATTTAATTTTTCGGTGAACATCTCAATTGCTCTATTAGCATAATATTTCACTTTATCATCTTCTTCGATTAGGCTTATATCATATAAAGCCTGCACTGAATAAAGCATCTCCTTAGTGAATTTTATTATAGCTTTTTTTCTTATGTCTGGATCCTTGCTCTCAATATCAATAAAAAATTGATTAATAAACTCAACCATCTGAAAAACCCCCCGCAAAATCAATAAGAGTAATAGAAAAACACCTTAAAGGTATTCTATTATTGCATTTATCGGTGAAAACTACTTATAAATTAAAAAATTATGTATTAGCTTGTTAATTTAAAAGAAAATATATATAATTTTTTTAATATGTATAAATACTCAATTCCTGTACCGCCGGACAATTTTTCTGGAAGAAAAAGAGAATTATCAAAATTGATAGAATATTTTGATACTCAAAAAATCATAATAATAGCTGGCATAACCGGTATAGGAAAGACTTCTTTAATATTAAGATTTCTACAGGAAATCGAAAAGATACATATCAATAAACAGTTAGTCTGGATAGATGTTTCCGAAGGAATAACTTTAGAGACTTTTTTTTCTCAGATAAATAAATGGCTTATGGATAGAGGTCAGGACTTTTTTGATAAAGTAAATAAAAATAAAAAAGAGGATTCAAGATCAAAGATCGATGCTTTAATAAATGGAATTGAAATAAATGATATTGTCCTTGCGATAGATAATTTTCATGAAATAGAAAATGATGATACAAGGTATTTAATAAAACAGGCAATAAAATTTTTCTCTAAGGGTCGTTTGCTTATATCAACAAGAAAAAGGTTAAAGCTTTCTCCGATAGAAAGAGTTGATATATTTGAGAGAAGATTAAACGGTCTTTCTTACGATGATAGTCTTGAGCTTATCCACAATCTGATGGAAAAACATGGATATGACATGCCGTCTCAGCAGACACTCAAAAATATTTATGGAAAGATACAAGGCCATCCTTTTTCTATTAAACTTCTTGTAAGTCTATATATAACTGGAGATATATCGTTGGATGAACTTGTTCTTGAAAGTTCTCAGTTTGGTGATGAACTTGAGAATTATATACTTGATTCTCTTTTTAGGACACTTTCAAAAAAAGAAAAGACTTTTCTTACACATTTTTCTGCATTTAATATACCGGTATCCCAGAAGATGATAGAGGATCTGATTGATATATCTAATTTTAATAGTGTAAAAAATAAACTGGTTGAGCTTTATTTATTTGAGATGAATAAAGATAAGAAATATTTTATTCATTCGATATTAAAGAATTATTGTCTTTCCAAGCTTAAGAAAAAAGAAAAGATGGACTTGTATGCAAGGTTTGCAGAATACTTCTCGAAATATGATGATCTGAACTTTAAATTACAGGCGTTTTATTATTGGTTTGATACTGAAGAAAAAGATAAAGCAATAGAGTTTTTAATAACATTTATCAAAGATATGTTTAAGCAGGGAAAAAATGAAGAGTTGTTGACAATAATAGAAAATATACTAAAGAGTCATGAGGACAAATATCCGATACTCAGTTTTTTCAAGGCTAATATTTATCTTAGATGGGGAAGGTTAAGTGAAGCTATAGAGGTGCTTGATGAACTTACCGGTAAAGTTAAAGATAAAAATCTGAAAGCAAATATTTACGAGACTTACGGTCGCTCATATGCACTTATTTCAGAAAATAGTATAGCACTTGAATATTTTGAGAAATCGCTTGAACTTTATAAAGAACTTGATAACAAAGAAGGGATCTGTTCATCACTAATTGGTATTGGTGATACATATCGTTTTATGTCGCAATATGATAAGACAATAGAGTTTTTTAATCAGGCTAAAGAATATCAAAATATGGTCTCGTTAGAATTAAAGGGAAGGATATTAAAAGGTTTTGGTGATATATCTCTTAATCATAGGGATTATAATAGTGCTATAAGTTATTATGAAAAAGCAATATCTATATTTTCAGAGATACAGGAAAATTTCTATATAGGTAAGATAAAGCATAATCTTTCTTTGCTTTATTTTGAATTGGGTGAACCAGACAAATGTATATCATTACTAAACGAACTACTTGAATATAGGAAGTCTATAAATGATACAGTAGGTCTTGTTTATAATTATTCTTTTCTTGGTGAATTATATCTACTTGAGGACGACAATGAAAAGTCCGAAGTACATCTCAGGGAAGGTCTTAAATATATTCAGGAAACCGATGAGAAAAGAGGTCAGATAGATCTTTATCTTAATCTTATAAGGTTGTATATAGTAAAAAAAGAATACGGTTCTGCAAGAAATATCTTAAGAGAAGCAAGAGAAGCCATAGAGGATTTTGAAGGTGTTGAAAAACTCTCACTGATGCTGGATATAGCAGAATATATGATAGAGTTTTTTGATGACAAGAACTTTGAATTAGAAGAACTTAAGGAGACAAGGCTGGAACTTGAAAAGCAAAGCGAGATCACTTGGGCGCTTCAAGCACTTTTTATAGAGAGGAATCTTGCTTTTAAAAACGATGATAAATTTGAACCTGTTAAAAATTTCGAAGAATTGAAAGAAAAAGTCATACCAAATGAGCTTAAGTTCTTTGAAAGGTTATTTAAACTTTCAGAGGATTCAAAGAAAATATATACCGCAATACTAAATGACGATTCAAAGATGTTGAGCGCATTGGAATATAAAGATCTGGAAAATGAAAGAGATAAATTCGATCTATGGATCGATCTTAGTAAAAATGAGATTATTGAAAAGAAAAAAGGCGAGATAAAGGTGCTTAAGAAAAGAACTGTTGCAAATGTTTTTATGTTCTTTTTAAATAATCCTGGAAGAGAGTTATCTTTTAAAGAGATATTTGAAAACATATGGAAGAGAGAATACGACCCTGAGACTGATGCGATAACTGTAAGGGTCAATATAAGTAGGTTAAGACAGGCTGTAGAACCAAATCCAAAGACTCCAAAATATATTATTAATGCAAAAGAAAGTGGTTTTTATCTTTTTAATCCGAAAAATTCTTTTGCTCTTATAAAGAAAGCTTGATTTATTTTTCAAAAAAATTTATCATTTAATTATGAAAAAGACTATTAGCATATTTTTATTAATGTTCGTTTGTTTCTCAGTACTTTCACTTCCCTCATATGAATTAGATACCGAGAAACAATTGATAAAGTTTACTACTTATGTATCACCTACTGTATTTGTAATGGATAGTAAGGAGATATCTGTAAAATACGATTCAAAACTTTTTAATGAAATTGAAAGCAATACAAATCTTGAAAGAAAAGTGTTTAGATATAACGGTGAAAGAATATATATTGATTATTTTATCGCTGGCTTTTCATGGGAAAGCATGAATTCTTTTCTTGAGATGGAAAGAAATGTTGAGTCTGATCTTTATACCGAAATAATAAAGAAAGCTAAGAAGAAATATTTTTCTGAATATATAAAGAACTTTAAAAGAGGTTATATAGACGCATCAAAATATTTTAAGAAGACCGAAGATCCAGACAAAATTTTAGAGAAGATATTCTTTGTACCGTTTCTAGGAAATGGAAGTCCTGAAGAATATTCCTATGTACTAGGAAGTAGTATCGCAAATAGTTTCTTTCAAAGATATGAAGATTCTTTAAGGTTTAAGAAGTTAACTTCTAAAGAAATAAAAGAGTTTATTGAAGGCTATTCATATACATTTGGGGTAGTCGCTTATATCAGAACAAGATATGTTGAAGAATAAGCTTTTTTTTGGAACAGCTGGAATTCCTCATTCAACACCAAAAAAATCCACCTTGGATGCTATTTCACAAATAAAAAGACTCGGACTAGATCTTATGGAGATTGAATTTGTAAGAGGAGTCAGGATGTCCGAAGAGCTCTCTAAAAAGATCAGAGAAAAAAATAAAAAAGAAAATATATTTCTATCATGTCATTGTCCATATTATATAAATCTTGCTTCAAAAGAGGATGAGAAGATTAAAGCAAGTAGAAAACGAATAATAGATTCAGCCAAAGCACTTTATCTTTGTGATGGAAAAAATGTAGTATTTCATGCAGGTTATTATCAGGGACGTGATAAAGAAAAGGTTCTTGAAAAGATCATAAATGAGATAAAGAAGGTAAGAAAAGAACTAGATGAAATGGGTTTGGAAAACATAATACTTAGACCTGAACTCACAGGAAAGGCATCGGCTGTTGGAGATGAGTTTGAGCTAGTCAGAATATCAAAGGAAGTTAAAAACACCTTTCCTTGTATTGACTTTTCACATTACTGGACAAGATATCAGGGTGAAAAGAGTTTTAAAGAGCTTATAGAATTGCTTGCAAAAGAACTTCCAGAGTTAAAGGATGATCTTCACGGACATATCTCTGGAATAGAATTTACTAATAAGGGAGAGAAGAATCATCTTGTATTTGAAGAAAGTGATTTTCCATTTAAAGATCTTTTAAGATTATTATTCGAAAATGATTTTAAAGGTACTATTGTATGTGAATCTCCAAATCTTGAGGAAGATGCCATGAAAATGAAAAAATATTACGAAGGACTTTTTATATGAAAAAATATCTGATTATTCACGGTCATTTTTATCAACCTCCAAGGGAAAACCCATGGATCGCTGAAATAGAAAGACAGGATGGAGCTTTTCCTTATCATGATTTTAATGAAAAGATAGATGCGGAGTGTTATACTCCAAATGCTTTTTCAAAATATCTTGATGGTTTTGGAAGAATACTTGATATTGTAAATAATTATGATTTTCTTGATTTTAATTTTGGTCCTACATTAATGGGATGGATAAAAAATAAAAATAAGGATACTTATAATAAGATAGTAGAGGGGGATCGAGAATCCTGTGAGAGATTAGAAGGGCACGGGAACGCCATAGCTCAGGTCTACAATCATGTCATTATGCCACTGGCTGATAAAAAACGAAAAGAGATACAGGTCAAATGGGCTATAAAAGATTTTAAAAGACATTTTGACAGAGATCCTGAAGGAATGTGGCTTGCAGAGACTGCGATCGATATAGAGACTGTAAAAGTGCTTATTGATAATAATATTAAGTTTACTATACTTTCACCTTATCAGGCCCTTAAATTCAGAGAGATAGGTTCACAGATGTGGAACGATGTATCTCAAGGAACAATATCACCTTCAAGACCTTATAGAATATTTGATTATGATAAAAACGGTAAAAGAATAGAGGATAGATATCTGGATGTGTTCTTTTTTGACAGGATATTATCTCCAGCGGTTAGTTTTGAACATCTTATGAGAGATTCTCAAGTGTTTTTAGATAGAATAGTTCAAGCAGGTGAACATATCGGGAATGAAGAAATTGTTAATATATCAACAGATGGAGAGACATTTGGACATCACGAACCTTTTGCAAATATGTGCCTGACCGCACTATCCAAAAAGCTAAAGGATAGTGAGTATGAATGGGTCAATTATTCATGGTATTTAGCTAAATATCCTCCAAAAGATGAAGTGATCTTAAAAAAAGGCGATTATGGTACTGCATGGAGTTGCAGTCATGGTGTTGGAAGGTGGTATAGAGATTGTGGATGTACTACTGATTCTCCTGATTACTGGAATCAGAAATGGAGAACCCCGCTTAGAGATGCTTTCAATCATCTTCAAAAAAAAGCGGATGATATATTTCTGGAAACATTCAATGATCTAACGGATGATCCCTGGACAATGTTTGAGAGATCAATGGACATAACGGATCATGAAGGCGATGTCAATGAATTACTTAAGATCAATGCGGATAAGGATTTTGATGAAATCAAAATAAGAAATATTCTTCTTATGCAAAAATATGTTATGTTCTGTTTTACTTCATGTGGATGGTTTTTTGGAGATATTTCCAGGATAGAACCTGTACAAAACCTGAAATATGCCAAAAAAGCTCTTGATATAATGAAGATGTATGACAAAGAAGAAGCGGTATTGCTTGAAAAAGAGATGTTATTGATCCTTAGGAATGCAATATCAAATATACCTTCGCAAAAGAACGGTGAACATATATGGAAAAACTCAGTTTTACCTGCAAAGATAAGTGATGATAAGTTTGCAGCATTCTTTATGATAAATCTTCTTGTGACAGATGATAAGGAAGATATCAGTATCTTTAATAGACTGATTGCAAGTACATCAGAAGTTAAAGAAATACAAAAAAACGAGAATATAAAAAAGATAATCATGAATATAAAAGTCAAAAATGAAGAACTAAATATGGAAAATGAATATTCTGTCTTTGGAATAATCGATAGACCTCATACCTTAGAAGCATATGTATGCAAGAAAGATTACGATAAAATTGAAATACTTGTTGAAAAGTTTGCAAGTGAGGATTTTAGTAAATATTTTAAAGAACAAAAAATAAGTTATTTTGGACTTGAGCAGATGTTCTATGACCAGAAAGAGTTTCTTGCCAAAAGGCTGTTTGAGAATATAGAAAAAAATATTTCGGAAAAATATAGAATTATATATGATGAAAATATACAAAATATAAGGACTATGCTTGGAATCGGAATTGAACCACCTTATTTTCTGATACCGCCTATATCTCTTACTTTAAAAGAGGATATCACAAGACTTTTTGAAAGCTTCTGTGAAAATAACAGTAAGGAGCTTTATGAAAAAATAATAGATGATTCACTTCTTTTTAAGAGAATAAATACCCAACATGATGATTTTTTAGAAGTGCTTTTCGAAAGAAAGATATCAGAAAAATTTTCCGTTTACTTCAAAAGTGATGATCTTTCCATTCTTGATAATATAATGGAACTTTTCAGATTATCATGGGATATAGATATCACTCTTGTGCTTGATAGAGAAAAGAATATGGTATTTTCAAGACTTAGAGAGTATATGAAAGAAAAAGAGTTGCTTATAAAAGAAGATAGACTTTCCGAGATGGATTTTAATGGAATACTTAAAGTTGTAAATATTGCTGAAGCTTTAAATATGAATATTGATGAGCTTAGAAATTCACTGAATCCGTTTAAGAAGTGATCTAAACTCTTTGTTGTTTTGCTCTATATTGTTTATCGCTTTTGAATTATCTACTTTTATTGGTAGTTGTATGTTTTTTATTATATCTATTAAGTCAGTATAGTCTTTAAAAATCAAAGCGCTGTCAGACAATCCTGATATTTTACGGATTGCTTCATCTTTTCCGATTATAAGGTTTCCAGCATATGCAGCTTGTATGAGTTTTAGATTTATTCCACTTGGATTTTTAACAGGGGATAGAAAAATACTGTTTTCTTTGAAAAGATCATAGGTCGTCTCAGGATTTCTTATTATTTTAAGGTTTTTATTTTTACTTTTAATTTCAGGGATGTTTCTTCCTGCTATTGTGAAAGTTATATTCCTAAATTCATCTGATAATCTGCAAAAAATTCTTAAAGCTGATCTGTTTAAGGGCCAATTAAAATTACCTGTAAAAAGAATTGATTTTTGCTCGTGTATAGTTGGAGAGTCTATAGGTCTTATCATAGGGTGTGGAATATGGTTGAAAATGTTTTTTGCGATAACGTTGAGACTATCAGGAAGCGGACCTGTGATAACCTTTTTGATATCCGGATTTGATATGATCTCTTTTTCTAATGAAAAGATATTTTCCATTTCTCTTTTATAAATAAACTTTTTTAAAGGGTTCTTACATTCTTTTATATAGTGCTTTAAAAATTCTGAGTGAATATTATGAAAATCTATTATTATGTGATTACTCTCAACAAGATCTATATAATGATATGAAAAAAAAGAATCAAGATAAGCAATATCATATTTTTCTTTTTTCTTTAATAGTGATTCTAATGGTTTGGAGTAAAACCTTTTATAATAGATACCCTTTGAAAACAAATTTAATGGACTAAGATTTGACAGTCTGAAATCTTTATAAATAGGAAAAAGATTTAATCTATTATATTTTCTTTTAAGGTCAAGAAGATACTCCATCTCCTCTTTATTTGAGTAAAAACAGAAAAAGTCACAACTTGAAGATTTTTAGAACAGTATATCCAAGGTGTGACTTATCTTTATTCCGCTACCACCTGTCTTTTCAGATGGGATATATGGACTTACAAGAAGTGATCTCATTGACTTGCAAGTAATTTATGTCCATATTTAATATGCTCTATATATATTGGTTTATCTTTGACTTTTGAAAAGTTAACTTTTCCTGTCTTGGTTACTTTTACCCTTCTTTCATCAAGACCAGTATTTATCATTCCACTTATTGATGCAATATCAAATCCAGGAAAGTTAATATCAAGATCCGAAAGATCATTTGCTTTTCCTGCTATTGTCATCTTTCTTATATTTGAGTGTTTGATTCTTTCAATGGTTACATTTTCTATTGTCTTAAAATGACTTTCGAGTTTAAGCATTATAAGCTCGGAAGGTATCATAGGCATTATCTCGTTTAAAATAACCGAGGAGATAAAATCTATCGAATCTTTTATTGCTTTTGCATCGCCTAAAGCTGCTATAAAATCTTCAAAAATATAAATTTTACATTTCTGAAGTTTTTTATAAGTATCTTCCTGTTCCATTCCTTTATCGAATTTAACTATTTTGTTCTGAATGAGCACCGCTCGTTCCATCTTTATATAATCTCTGTTTTTTTCAACTGTCTCTATTCCCGGATATCCTGCTGCAAGATTAGCCATATGTTTGGGGTCATCCAGTTTATTGAAAGTATCTTCAAGGTCAATACCTTCTATTTCATAATAACTGACATTCTCACTAAAAAATTCTGATACTATAGAACTTGAAGTAATATTATTTTTTTCCTGATCAACTTGATTTCCTTCAAATGGAGGTATTTCCATGTTTAACTCCTTTTTTGATTTTATTTTTCAAATGAATAATGGATTATTTATAAAATGATACAATGTATTTTATTTACTTTCAAGATTATAAAATCTGTGAATGGTGAAAAGTGAGTAGTGAATAGATAAAATCTGGAAATAGAGAAAAATCGGATTTTGGAATGGAGCTGGATTTTGGTTTTTTGGAAAAACAAAACCCCAAACCCCTTAATCCCAGCTTTTTAGGGATTTTACCTAATTTAGCTGAGAAAAAATCCACATTTATGTTAAGCAGACATTCTGCTGTTGACAACCAAGGGTTGTGTATTCACCATAAATAATGGTGAAATGCTTTTGTTTCACAAAAGTGTCTAAACTCTTGCCAAAAGCAAGCACATGAACAAAAGTTCATCATCCTTTTTTCGTTAGAGAAAATATATTAGCGTATGCTAATTAACAACAGCGAAGCTGTTTGGCACGATTTTTGTATTTGATATTAATGAAGAAAATTTTAATGAATCTTTGGAGGTATATATGGACCTTGTCAGAATGAATGAAGAAATTAGAGAGAAGTCTTTATTTATTGACAACATCAGTCAGGAAGTTGGAAAAGTAATTATAGGACAGAATAAGATGATTGACGCAATAATAATGGCCTTTTTATGTAAAGGTCATATTCTTCTTGAAGGAGTTCCGGGTTTGGCTAAAACTCTTACGATAGAGACGATAGCTAATATAATGGATCTTTCTTTCAAGAGAATACAGTTTACACCAGATCTGCAGCCGGCTGACCTAATAGGTACACTTATCTATAATCAGAAGAAAGCTGAATTTGAAGTAAGCAAAGGACCAATATTTGCAAATATTATTCTCGCTGATGAGATCAACAGAGCTCCGGCCAAAGTTCAGAGTGCACTTCTTGAAGCGATGCAGGAAAGGCAGGTAACTATTGGTAATGAGACTTTTAAACTACCTGAACCGTTTTTAGTATTGGCAACTCAGAATCCACTTGAACAGGAAGGTACATATCCACTTCCTGAAGCACAGGTTGACAGATTTCTTATGAAAGTGATAGTTGATTATCCTAGCAAACAGGAAGAGAAAGAGATAATCAAGAGAATGAGTATAACACAGGATTTTGATCTTAATAAGATAGTTAAGAAAGAAGAGATCATCAGAGCGACTAAGGATGTTGAAAGTGTATATATAGATGAAAAAGTAGTTGATTATATTATTGATTTGGTCTTTTCAACAAGGAAGCCAGGAGATTATAAACTGGAAAAATTTGAAAACTTTATTAATTATGGTGGTTCTCCAAGAGCTTCTATCAACCTTACAAGATTAGGTAAAGCATATGCTTTTATAAAACACAGAGGTTACGTAACTCCAGAGGACATAAAGAACATATCCTATGATGTTCTAAGACATAGAATAATTCCAACTTATGAAGCCGAAGCTGAGGGTTATTCATCGGAGATGATAATAAAAGAGATACTAGATACTATTCAAGTCCCTTAAGGAGTGTTTTTCATGGAAATAACTGAATTGATGAAAAAAGTGAGAGCAATTGAAATAAAGACTAATAAACTTGTTCAGGAACTTTTTGGTGGACAATATCATTCAGCATTCAAAGGAAAAGGCATGGAGTTTGCTGACCTTAGAAATTATGAAGCAGGAGATGACTTCAGATCAATAGACTGGAAATCTACAGCAAGATTTAATACCCCATATGTCAAGATGTATGAAGAAGAGCGTGAGTTAACTATAATGCTTCTTCTTGATGTAAGTAGTTAAATGGATTTTGCTTCCAAACATTCCGGTAAAAATGATATTTCTGCAGAAATAGCTGCGCTTGTAGCTTTTTCAGCAATGAGAAACAAAGATAAAATAGGTGCACTTCTTTTTTCAGACACAGTTAAAGATTATATAAGACCTGGAAAAGGTCTTGCTCATTCACTACATATTATAAGAGATATAATTGCATCTGATTACAAGGGAAATAATACTGATATAAATCAGGCACTTGATTATCTTATGAGAATTCAGAAGAAAAGATGTGTTGTTTTTCTTATATCTGATTTTATTGGAAGTATAGATTTTAAAAAACTAAATATAATAAGTAAAAAACATGATCTTATAGGAATAAGAATAAAAGATATACTGGAAGAGAAACCACCTGAATTTTTCTATGGTAGTTTTTTAGATTCTGAATCTCAAGAGGCCGTGGCTGTTTCTATGGGAGATAATCTTGAGTATGTCTCAAAGGATGAACAATTAGAAAAGTTATTTAATAAAGAAATCAAGAAAAGAGGAATAGATATTGTTAATATATATACAGACTCTGATTATATAAAAGAGATGAGATTATTTTTTAAAAATAGGATATAAAGGAGAAAAAGATGACACTAAAAAAAGATACAACGATCTTCCTTATCCTGATATTTATTTGTTTTATGTCGTATTCTCAAGTGTCTTTTTATGTTGATACTAAGGAAACACAGGTTGGGGAGACCGTACATATAATATCAGATCTATCAGAAGGACAGAGTTTAATTCTGTCAGATGATCAGAATGTAGACAATATCGCGATATTAAATGAAAAAAATGAAAACAGGCAATATATTCTTGATATACTGCCTCTTGGCGAAGGTGATTTCAGTATAGCACCGATAAGGTTTGAGCTTGATGAAAACGGAGATACAAGTGAGGTCTTCTCTCCAACGTTTGAGGTCAATCTTATTTCAATAATAAAGGAACCGGAAGGTACGAAAGAAACACAGATGCGGCCAGATGTCCCGTTCAAAAAACTAAAAGATAAATGGAATCCGATCTTCTGGTCATTTTTAATGTTTTTGATTATTGTTGTCATAGCTATCCTTGCATATCTTCTAAATAAAAAAGGCAAACAGATTGTTTTTGGAAAGACAAAGGAACCTGCACATGTTATAGCAAAAAGACTACTAGAAGAACTTAAGTTGAAAAATTATCTTGAAAACAACAAACAAAAAGCTTTCTGTGTAGAATTGTCGTTTATTATAAAATCCTATATTCACAATCGATTTGAATTAGATATAGTTGAGATGACCACAGATGAGATCTCCAGGTTATTTTCTGATAAAAGAGGAATACTTCCAGATAATGTTAAGATGATCGATTATTTTAGAAAGATGGATCTGGTCAAATTTGCGAAATATCATCTTAAAGATGAGATCTTGATAGAAATATTTGAATTTACAAGAGAATTTGTTAAAAAGACCGAGGTGAAAAACGATGAGATTGCTTAATCCTTATTATCTTTTACTTTTGATACCTGTCTGTTTCTTTTTATATTTGAAATATAAAAGGTTGGAAAATAGATTGAAAATACCATCCTTAAATGGATTTAAAGAAAATAAGACGTTAAGTATCTCAAGCTATATATTTAGAGCTTTGATATTCATCTGTATTATAATTGCGATCTCAAGACCACAACATTACAAGGAAAGAGAAGTGTTTTATGGACAGGGCATCGATATTATGATAGCTCTTGATACATCAAGCAGTATGCTGGCAGAGGATTTTAAACCAAACAGACTGGAAGCTGCCAAAGATGTTATCAGAGATTTTGTTGAAGAGAGAAAAAATGACAGAATAGGTTTGACTATTTTTGCTGCAAAATCAATTAATCGAATCCCGTTTACTGCTGATTATGATCTGCTTGAGAAATTCTTAGAGGATATTACTTTTTATATGCTTCCGGATGGTACAGCTATCGGCACAGCAATAGCAAATTCATTATCCAGACTAAAAGAGAGCCAGGCCAAATCCAAAGTCATAATATTGTTAACGGATGGAGTCAATAATGCGGGTCAGGTATCTCCGGAAGCTGCTGCTGAGACAGCCAAGGATATAGGCGTAAAGATATATACTATTGGTGTGGGCACAGAAGGAAAAGCTTATTCCCTTGTTAAGACTCCTTTAGGTATGAAAAGAGTCCCTATTTCAACTGAGATAGATGAGAAGCTTCTTAGGAAGATATCAGATGAGACCGGCGGGAAATATTATAGGGCAACTGATAATGAAAAGTTAAAAGATATATTTGAAGAAATATCAAAACTTGAAAAGACAAAGATAGAATCTGAATTATTCTCTATAACAAAAGAATATTTTCAATACTTTCTTATAATCGCTTTGATAATGTATCTTCTTGAAATATTTATTTTCGACTTTATTTTAAGAAGGATACCATAGGAGGGCACATGCTTGATATATTTAAAAATGTAGAATATTTATCGTTTATAGTCTTGGTGCCTCTTATTATATTGATGTTTGTGTGGGTATATTTTAGAAAAAATAAGTATATTTCAAAATATTTTACAGCTGAAAATTTCTTTAAATATTCAAAATTCAAAGTGAAAATAAACATTATTATAAGAGCTACTTTTGCTTCCCTGTTTATATTGTTTATCACAATATCTTTAGCAAGACCAGGTTGGGGTAGAAAACCTGTTCATATAAAAAGGGAAGGATCGGATGTGATCATTGCTATAGATATTTCAAAAAGTATGAATGCTCAGGATATAAAACCTTCCAGATTTTTTAGAGTAAAACAAGCCGTAAAAGACCTTCTGAAAAATTTGAAAGGTGATCGTGTGTAGCTTGTCTTTTTTGGTGGAGATGCTTTTGTGATGATCCCATTTACTCTAGATTATTATACAGTTTCGTTGGCTCTAGATAATCTTTAACCGCAGGATTTTCCAATGCCTGGAACTAATTATGGAAACTTGTTTATTAAAGTGAAAGATATGCTTCAAAGGTCAAACTCTGCAAGCAAGATGATGTTGATATTTTCAGATGGAGAAGATCTTGAGAAGACAGAGGATGCTTTTTTAAAACTACCTGATACAAAGGTTTATACAATAGGTGTAGGTACTAAAAAAGGTGATGTAGTACCTGAATTTGATGATAAAGGTAATAAGACAGGAGTAAAAAAACATAATGATGAGATAGTGATGTCAAGACTTGAAGAAGAAAATATTTCAAGAATAGCCAGATTAAACTCAGGAAAATATATGAGATTATCATACGATCTTTCTGAGATACCTTTAATATTAAATGATCTTTCTGAGATGAAAAAAGCTCCTCTTGATATAAGTGAAAAAGACAGAATAATAGAGAGGTATATATTTTTCCTATGGCCTGCGTTTTTGTTTCTTCTTATAGAGACTTTATTTGTAAATTATTCACCGGTTTTTAAATTCAATAAAAGCTCTATGTAACTTAATTTAGAAAGTCAGAGCATCATCTAATCAAGTTTAATCACTTCTCTATACTTAGCTTCGCTGGTATTTCGAAGCGATTCTCCTTGATCCGGTATGATTGACTTTCTTGCCTAAGCTCTCACTTCAGCTTAACCATTTGAGAAATCATCCAGAATTTCTCTGCATTATTTTCAAAAACGATAGCACATCGTGTGTAGGTGTTTTTGAAAATTTAATTGCTTTCGTTTTTATTTTAGTCCTTGTCAACGTTTCTGCAATCTATCTATGTTAGTGCTGTACCTTCCTGGTTATGCTTTTTATCCTGATTTTTCTATTCACTATTCACATCTCACAATTCACAGTTATTTTCTTTATTACATACACGAAATATGATATATTATTCAAGGATTTTATAATTGTATTTTCTAATGAAAACGGGGTATTAAATGTCTTTTTCAAAAAGATACGGCTTTAAAGAAGATGATATAATATATCAAAAAGAAGGTATGTCAAAAGATCTAAGGAACTCACTTTGGAATGCCCTTGATGAGACCTACTGGTCTAAGATGCAAGGTCATAAATATCTCACTGAAAATCAGGATATGGAATTTCTTTTTACAAGACTTTGGAGAGACTTTTTCAAATATGATATTGATACTCTTAATAATTTCTGGAAAGACCTTCATGTAAAGATAAGAAATCATTTTCAAAGTGCTCAGTGGTTTGAGATATACGATCTCATTGAGTTTGTTAGTAATAATTTCCCATTGGATAAAGAGGAGAGTAACAAAAAATTTAAAAAGATCTGTAATTTTTATCTCGAAAGAGAAAAATCAGCATATAGATTTATTGGCAACAATGTAGTTGAGACAACTTCAGAGATGGAGATCAAAGAGATAGAAAAGCTCCTGAAAAGAGAAGACCTGATAAATGAGATAGGTAAAGATATAAAAAAGGCCAGTTCGTTTATATTTAATCAAAGAGAAAATTCAGATTTCAAAGAACCAATAATGCTTATTACAAAAGCTTTTAATGAGTTTGAGAGATTCATGGATATGAATATCAGTCTTCCTGTTCTTGAATTTGAAGAGAAGATCGAGCATATACTTAAGGATACACCTGAAATAGATAAACTGGTGCTATGTATAAGGGATATGTTTGTTAAACTAAAGGAAATAAATGAAAGCGATATACCTGTATCGGGCAAGATAGAGTATGAGGATGTTAGATTTATTCTGGTACAGACCGTGACATATATGAATTTCTTTTTACAAAAGATGTCAAAGGACCATTGATTATAATAAATAATAGGAATTAAATAGAGGAGGATCTATGATAAAACTAGTATTATTAAGGCATGGACAATCTGTTTGGAATCTTGAAAATCTTTTTACAGGTTGGACTGATGTTGACCTTACAGAAAGAGGAGTAAAAGAAGCTATAAATGCAGGAAAAACATTAAAAGAAGAAGGATACACCTTTGATAAGGTATACACTTCTGTCTTAAAAAGAGCAATAAAGACTCAATCAATGGCTATGGAAGAGATGGATCTTTTATGGGTTCCTGTTGAAAGAGCCTGGGAACTTAACGAAAGACATTATGGAGCTCTTCAGGGACTAAATAAATCAGAGACTGCGAAAAAATATGGAGAGGAACAGGTTCTTATTTGGAGAAGAAGTTACGATGTACCACCTCCAGCACTTGAAGAAGATGATGATAGATTTCCAGGAAAAGATCCAAGATATGCTGGACTTTCATCTGATCAGCTACCTCTAACTGAAAGCTTAAAGCTTACCTTGGAAAGAGTACTACCTTATTGGAATGAAAAGATAGTACCTGATCTTAAAGCAGGTAAGAAACTTCTTATTGCTGCCCATGGGAATAGTTTAAGAGCTATAGTGAAACATCTTGATAATATGGCTGAGGATGAAATCACAAAACTAAATATACCTACAGGTATGCCTCTTGTATATGAACTTGATGATCAGCTTAAGCCTATTAAAAAGTATTATCTTGCTGATGAAGAGACAAGAAAAAAGGCGGAAGCAGAAGTAGCTAATCAGGGTAAAGGTTGATGTTGATTTGAGAAAAATAGCGGTAGTAGGAACTGGACTTATGGGGACCTCATTTGGTCTCCATGTCCAGTCTTTTTATAATGATGTTTATCTACTGGGATATGATAAAGACCCTAAACAAAGTGAAAATGCATTGAAAATTGGTGCGTTCTCCCGTATCGTTGATTCTCTAACTGAACTAAAAGGGTGTGAGTTTATCTTTGTATGTTGTCCTTTAAAATATGCATCTGAGACAATTGAAAGACTATTTGAAATAGTAGATGAATCTACCATTATAACCGATATCTCTTCTGTAAAATCTCAGATATGTAAAAGATTTGCAGATAAAAAGAATTTTTTGGGTGGACATCCTATGACAGGATCAGAAAGACAAGGTGCACTGGCAGCTCAGGCAGAGATCTTTGATAATTCATTGTATATACTTTGTCCGGAAATAAATCAGGAATTATCCTGTAAAAAGATACAGATTTTTCTCGAGAAGATGAATATAAAGATATATAAGATGAAGCCTTCTATACATGATCGTGTCGTTGCTATGGCAAGTCATCTTCCATATTTTGTTGCGACAACTCTGGTCAACAGTATGGACGGTGAACTTTTTGAACACATCTCATCCGTTGCAGGGAGTGGTTTCAGAGATACAAGTAGAGTAGCATCTTCACCAGGTAAGATGTGGGATATTATTTCAAAAGAAAATAGCGAGAATATATTAGAAGCTATAAATATTTTTAAAGAAAGACTTGATGAGACGACTGTATCTATAAAAAAGGAAAATACTTTAGATATATCTGATAAAGAAAAAAGACTTAGGGATAGTATAGTTGAGAACAGATTAGCAGGAAGCGGAGAAAGTATGCTTACGATCGATGTTCCTGATAGACCTGGAGTCCTATCAAATATATTCAATCTGCTTGAGAACATAAATATTAAAAACATAGAGATCGAGGATTCGCGTGAATATTAGACTGGATCATTAAGGGTCTTCTTTAGAACTACTGAAGATAAAAAGAAAGCAGAACATCTATTGAAAAGTTCAGATATTTTTAATTGATCAGTTATTTTAAAAGGGGGAGTTTTGGAAAAATATATTTATCTTGTGAAAAATTATCCATTATTATCCGCATTCTGTCAGTTTGCTATACTTGGTACTTTCGGAGAGCTTCTGGCAATATGTATAAACAAAAAAAAGTTGGTGTTTTCATGGAGTCTTTCAAAATTAATCATGAAGATGCTTGCCTGGGGAATCCTCGGTATAGTAATAAAATATGGGTTTAAAGGTATGAAAGGTTTTGTAAGTGCACTTATAATAGCTGGTTATATTCCTGATATGTCTGGAATAGTTCATTCTTTTTATATATCTTTTTTCACAAATCTGTTTTTCGGCCCTCAGATGATGTTATTTCATAGGATAGAGGACAATTTGATAGATGGTAATATAAGACCTTCAAAATGGGATTTTTCAGGTATGATGAAAAGCATTAAGACACTTGCCTGGTTCTGGGTACCTGCCCATACGATAACCTTTATACTTCCAGTAGATTTTCAGATAGGACTTGCTGCAATCTGGGGTGTGGTATTGGGAATAATACTTGGCGGAGGGAAAAAATGAAAAGATCTTTATTAATAATTATTATGATAATCTCCTTGTTTCAGACAAACGTCTTTTCAAAAGTACAGAATGTGCTTTTTTATTTTAACTCTGATAACGATTATAGATATGATGTTATGAAGAAATTAGATAAGATAATCTCTAACAAGGCATTTAAAGAGAATATATCGATCAAGGTTGATAGATTTAGAAGTATTTTTCCTGAAAAGGATGTTTTTGAAGATGTCTATAAAGAAAAGAACACGAAATTTGCTGATATAAACTCAGGAGACCCTTCTAGATTAAAAGATATTCTAAATGATGGTGATCAGATATTATGGATATATTCTCCTGGATATTTAAAAAACGATAAGGCTAGAGGGTTTTCAGAACATTTTGAACCTCTTTTATTTGACACCTCCTCAAAAGATTTTCTTAATATTAAAGAGCTTGAGGATATTCTTTTTAAGAAATATGAACTGATTATAATAGATCATTCTCTTTTTTCTTCAATTGAAAATATATATGCTTTGAGGAAGAATTTTGATTTTCTGATAGCTACTCAGGAGATAATCCCCATAACGGGATTTCCAATAGATGGTTTTTTGAATAGTTTAAAAGACAAAGATACCGGGAATTCAATAGAAGCTATATTTAGTGATGTAAAAAAGGAATATGGTGCAAAGACAAACGGATGGTGGGGAGTTCCCATTAGATATCAGATGTCTCTTATAAATTCGGATTCGATTGATAGACTTATCCTTCATTTTAGATTTTTTACAAGAATATTAATACAGGAATATAAAAAAACACATTCCGAGATCTTAAGAGCAAGAAGTATGAGTGTTAAATTCAACGATGATTATGTTGATATTGATTCTTTTCTTTCAAATCTCAAAAAGGTAAGAGTATCAAGAGCTTTAAAAGAACAGGCGGATAACCTTAAGATGATATTATCAAAAGTTATCTCAAGACAATATTTTCAGCGTCCTCAAAATGTTGCATCCGGTGGACTCAGCGTGTTTTTCCCTTTAAATGGTATTTTACCTGAAGGTTATGATGTTTCTGAGTTTTCCAAAAACACAGGGTGGAATGATTTTCTTTCAATACTTATAAGCGAGGATCAATGATGTATTATCTTTTAACAAAGGTCTCTTTGACCGCAATACTTGTTGCCTTGATATCAGAAGTATCAAAAAGGTTCTCTCTTCTAGGGGCTATATTTGCATCTATCCCGTTAACCTCAGTACTTGCTATGATATGGCTTTATCATGAATCAAAAGATATAAAAAAAGTAATAGACCTTTCGCAGGATATATTCTATCTGGTCATACCATCTCTTGTTTTTTTTATAGCTTTACCACTGCTTTTAAAAAAAGGTGTATCCTTTTATCCATCAATGTTTATTTCTCTAGGTATAATGAGTTTTTTTTATTACCTTATGACTTTGATCTTAAAGAAAGCAGGTCTTGTATAATGAATCAAAGGTTGTTATTAGTATGATATTTGAATCAATATATACCCCTTTTGGAGATCATACTATAGATGTCCCACCTGATAAATCAATCAGCAACAGAAGTATTCTTTTAAATATTATAGCCCAAAGTGGAAGAGCAAAGATAAAAAACATTCTTCTTTCTGAGGATACTTTAGCAACTATTGCGTTTGCAAAAAGGATTGGTTTTGATATCAAAGTTGATGAGAATAAAAAGACGGTATCGATGAAAAAAGGAAAGCTGATAAAAGATATTGGGACATTTGATTGTAAGAATTCCGGTACTACTGTAAGACATATTATGAGTATTATGTGTGGTCTTGATATAAAAGGAGTACTTGACGGAGATTCTTCACTTAGAAAAAGACCAATGCAAAGGATAACGAGTTTTCTAAAGGAAATGGGCGCGGATTTTAAAGGTGGTGCTGATTTTCTTCCAATAGAGGTGAGATCTTCAAGACTCAATAGGATAGATTTCACTACTGATCTAGCATCCGCGCAACAGAAATCATCTTTTATATTAGCCTCTCTTTTAGCTGAAGGAGAAAAAGCGACGTTCAATTTTAAAGTACCTTCAAGAGATCATACAGAAATAATGTTAAAGGAAATGGGGATCAATCTTATATATGATCAAAAAGATTCTTATAGACAGATATTAATCAAAGATAAAAGACCTTCAGAGATGAAGGATTTTACTGTTCCCGGTGATTTTTCATCAGCTGCTTTTTTTATAGTACTTGCAATTCTTACTCCGGGTATGTGTCTTAAGATAAAAGATGTTAATCTCAACAAGAGCAGGACAGGTCTGCTTGACGTTCTGATTCAGATGGGCGCTGATATAGATATATTCCAAAAGAAAGGATCCGGAGAAGAAAGTGGTGATATAATAATACGACACTCATCGTTAAAAGGAGTGAATATAAATAATAAAGAGATCATTCCAAGGATGATAGATGAGTTCCCGGTGCTTGCTCTTGCAATGGCTTTTGCAGATTCTAAAAGTCGTGTTGAAAATGTTGGTGAGTTAAGAGTAAAAGAATCTGATAGAATAGAAAAGATCAGGGAGATATTAAACTTCTGTGGTATGGAGCTTTTAGCTGAAAAAGACCGGTATGAGATAGATCCGGCAAGGACTAAAAAACCCTCTGAAGTAGTTGATACAAGTGGGGATCACAGAATAATAATGACAGCAATATTAGCTGCTATTATAACTAAAAGAAAATTGAAGCTTGATGATATATCTGGTATAAATGTATCATTCCCGGATTTTTTTAAATCACTTAAGGAGATAGGTTATGAATATAAGTGTAGCGATTGATGGACCAGCAGGTTCAGGAAAATCAACGATAGCAAAGATATTAGGAAAAAGATTAAACTTTTTTTATATTGATAGTGGTGCTTTTTATAGAACTGTTACTTTGTACTTTTTAAGGAAAAAAATAGATCTTGAAGATACAGTTGCTGTAGAGAATGCTTTAGAAGAAATGAAATTAAACGTTGTTCCTGCTGAAGGTGCTTTTAATATATATCTCGATGAGGAACTAATGCAGCAGCAGATAAGAACCAGAGATGTGACTTTCAATGTATCACCAGTATCGGCATTGATGCCAGTCAGAGAGAGATTGAATTCGATATTTCGTGAGCTTTCACATACTAAGAGCGTTATAATGGAAGGAAGAGATATAGGAACTGTAGTCCTTCCAAATGCAAGTTTTAAATTCTTTTTAAATGCTTCAGTAGAGGAAAGAGCGAGAAGAAGATTGAAGGAACTTGAGGAAAAAGGAGAACGGCATTCTCTTGATGATATAAAGAAACAGATAGAAAGAAGAGATAGATTAGATTCAACAAGAGAGATTGCTCCGCTCAAAAAAGCAGCTGATGCTAACGAGGTTGATACAACCGGTATGACTATTGAAGAAGTAGTTGAAGAGATCATGATGGATGTCGAAGGAGAAACCTCCCGATAATGAACCTTTTTGACGTTTGGCTTGCAAAAAAAAGTCTTTGGTTTATGTTCAAAGCTTTTTTTATTACTTTTGATGTGATCGGAATAGAAAATCTTCCCAAAGAGGATACTTTTATTATTGCTTCAAATCATCAGAGTAACATCGATCCGATGATAATCTTTTACAATATACCCACTCCTGTTTGCTTTATGGCAAAAAAAGAACTTTTTAGTATTCCGGTTTTTTCATGGATACTAGGGCAACTTGGAAATTTTAGTGTAAGAAGAAATGCTTTTGATAAGACATCAATACAAACTGCAGTACAAAGAATAGAGAATGGTCAGGTAATAGCATTATTTCCTGAAGGAACACGTTCAAAAGATGGAAAGATAAAAAAATTCAAAAGCTGTGTATCATATATAATGAAACATTCGGGGTTTAAACAGGTCGTACCGGTATATATAAAAGGAAGCCGAGATCTTTTAAAAAAAGGAGATTTTCTGCCAAATCCGGTTAATATAACTTTAAAGATCGGGAAACCTCTTATTTTTACTGAAAAAGATTGGGACGATAATAATAAAAAAACGTCTGCTGAGAATATTACAGCAAAAGTCGAGGAAAAAGTAAGGAAGATGGCTGATGAATAAGGCGATAATGCTAGACAGGGATGGTACAATAATTCAGGATAAAGATTATCTTAAAGATCCTGAGGATATAGAACTTATTAAAGGTGCTGATAAAGCTTTGAAAAGACTTTCTGATATTGGTTTTAACCTTATAATAGTAACCAATCAGTCAGGAATAGCAAGAGGCATGTTTACGTTAGAAGATGTTTATAAAGTCAACAACCGATTGTCAGATATTCTCGCAGAAAAAGATGTATTTATTAAGAAATATTATATTTGCCCTCATCATCCTGAATTCGATGGCCAATGTGATTGTAGAAAACCAGGTATAAAAAATGTTAAAATTGCAGAGAAAGAATTCGATATCGACCTTAAGAGTTCTTATTTTGTTGGTGATAAATGTTCCGATGTATTATGTGGAAGAAATGCTGGTATGAAAGGAATACTTGTAAGAACAGGCAAAGGTAGAGAGCAGGAAGGAAAATGTTTAAGCGATGGTGTTTTTGATAGTATTGTAGAGTTCGCTGATTTTCTTGCAGGTAAATAATTCAGGGAGTAGTTTTATGAAAAAGATCGATTTAGAAAGAATAAAAGATATACTTGAAACTTTTAAAGATAGAAAAATTCTCGTTTACGGTGATCTTATGATCGATGAGTTTATTTTTTCTGATGTTAAGAGAATTTCTCCCGAAGCTCCTGTTCCTGTTGCTGAAGTAATTGAAAAGAACTATAGATTAGGTGGCGCTTCTAACGTTGCTGCAAACATAGTATCTCTAGGTGGTAAAGCTTGTATGGCAGGACTTGTAGGTGATGATGGATTTGGAAGATTATTTTCAGAAAGTGCATCGGAGCAGGGAATAGACGTCTCCTGCATAGTAAAGGATGAAGACAGACCAACCACCGTCAAGACAAGAATACTTGCCCAGAATCAGCAGATAGCAAGAGTGGATAGTGAGAAACGTCATGCTATGAGCCACGAAATAAAAGAAAAGATGAAAAGAAAACTCTCTGAAAATATAGATAAATATGAAGCTGTAATTATATCCGATTATGCAAAAGGTGCGTTTAATATAGATATCTCAGATTTTATAAAAAATATTTGTAATCAAAAAGGTATAATTACCGCGGTAGATCCTAAGATAAGATCAGAAGAACTATACAGTGGTATAGATTATCTCAAGCCAAACTTAAGAGAAGCTCAGATGCTCGCCGGCCTTGAGATAAAAGATGAAGATTCACTACAGCTGGCAGGCAAAACTTTACTTGAAAGGATGAAAGCAAAAGTCGTTGTCCTTACAAGGGGAAAAGATGGAATATCTGTTTTTCAAAAAGATAAAAGATTTGATATTCCTACACAGGCTAGAAAAGTCTATGATGTTACTGGAGCAGGTGATACCACAATAGCTACCTTGATTATGGCAATACTTTCAGGAGCCGATATAATGGAAGCATCTCTTATAGCTAATATCGCTGCAGGAATAGTAGTTGGGGAAGTTGGTACTGCAAAAGCTACATGCGATGATATACTTTCTCATTGTAGTGAATATGAGGAGGAAATATGTTGTTTTCAGAAAAAATAATATCCCTGTTTGAAAAAAAAGACAGTATAATGAAACTCGAAGATGATGTTCAAAGTATAATAAACGATATTGTCAAAGCTTATAAAGAAAATAAAAAAGTCATAGTATTTGGAAATGGCGGGTCCGCTTCCGATGCTCTTCATATGTGTGCTGAGCTTCAGGGACGATTTTTTCTTGATAGGAAAGGGCTTGGAGCTATTTGTCTTAATACAAATGTATCTACTATGACAGCTGTTGGAAACGATCTGGGATTTAACGAGATATTTAAAAAACCACTCGAAGGACTCTTAAATCAGGGTGATATAGTGATAGGAATATCAACAAGTGGTAATTCCGAAAATGTAATGCGTGCGATCGAATATGCAAATGATAATGGTGGGAAGTGTTTTACTTTGACAGGCAAAGATGGAGGAAAGCTTAAAGATATATCCGATTGTCTTATAGCTCCATCTGATATAACACCTGAGATTCAGGAGATACATATAATGATAATCCATTATATCTGTATGAGAGTTGAGGAGATACTTTTTGGATAATAATTACTTTGAAGCTTCACAAATTTCAAAAAGGCTTAAGGAAGATAATAAAAAGATAGTCTTTACAAATGGTTGCTTTGATATCATTCATGCCGGTCATATAGATTATCTAAAAAAAGCATCACAGCTTGGAGATGTTCTTATAATTGGCTTGAATTCTGATAATTCGGTAAAAAGATTAAAAGGACAGGATAGACCAATTAATAACGAGAATGCAAGAAGACTAGTCCTCGAAGGGATCAAAGGTGTCTATAAAGTGCTTCTTTTTGAAGAAGACACACCAGCTGAACTTATAGATAAAGTAAGGCCAGATATACTTGTAAAAGGTGGAGATTATAAAGTGGATGAAGTCGTAGGAAAGGATATTGTGGAGAAAAACGGTGGCGAAGTCGTTATAATTCCTTTTCTTGATGGATATTCTACTACCTCTATAATAGAAAGGATAAACAGGGTCTATGGCAAAAAGAGATAGACGATTTTTTAAGGATAATTTTCCTGCACTTAGGAATAGTATGTATTTAAATACCGGCTCTGAAGGTCTTATCCCAAGAGAAACGTATAAACAAATAAACAAACTTATTAAGAGAAATTTTAAATATGGAGGTTCCCATCCTCATTTTTATGATATGGTGAACTTTAACTTTTCAAAAATACCACATTATTTAAAGCTACTGGGAGTGGATCCTGAAAAACAAATAAGAGTGTCTTCTGTTTCGGAAGGTCTAAATTTTTGTTTTAATATGCTTTCCAATAACAATATAAAAAAGATTCTTCTTCTTAAAGATGAGTTTAAGACTGGTATACTTGCTTCTTATGCCTTTGCTGAAAAAAATAAAGCGAAACTTATATGGGCTGATGATCTTGATGATTATTATAAACGTTTGAAAACAGACAAACCTGATATTGCCATAATGTCGCATGTTGATTACAGAGATGGGAAGGATAATAATATTGAAAGATTTTACTCTGAATGTAAGAAAAACAATGTTTTTTTTATAGTTGATGGAGCTCAGGCTATTGGTAATCTTTTTATAAGATTTCCTCAGGAGATACATGCAGATCTCTATGTATGGACAACTCATAAATGGTTATGTAGTCCAAGAGGGTTAGGATTCATAAACGTATCTCAGAGGATAAAGGATAGTATAGGCCCACTTGGATATCATTATTTTGCAACAGAGGTCTTTCGACCACCTGAGATCAAAATAATAGATAGTATGGATTCGATGTCTGTACATGCGGCTAATTTTATTGGAGAGATCGGTTTTGTCTCCAGTATGCGATTTCTTGATAAAAAGATTGGAATCGATAATATATTGAAGATAAATGAGGATAATAAGAATTATTTTTATAAAGTAGCAGAAAAGAACTCTATAAAAGTCGAAGTTTCTGATACAAATCTATTAAGTATAAAGGTGGATGAACCGGAAAAGGTTGTTGAGGCAATGCTTAGAAGAAAGATCTTAATCAGATCAATACCTGACACCGAATATATAAGAGTATCGATTCATTTATATAATAATAAAAAAGATATTGATGTCTTTTTTAAAAATCTTAATCAGATCTTGGGGGAAAAATGATTTGGAAAAAAGTAGATGATGGATTTTATCTTGTCTTTGAACCTGGAGACAAAGTTATCGAGAGTTTTACAAAGTTCTGTAAGGATCATCACCTGAGAACAGGTATATTTAGTGGTATAGGTGCTTTTTCAAAAATTACACTTGGACATTATAATATTACTACAAAAAGATATATGGAAAAAGACGTAAGTGATAGTCTGGAAGTGTTAAGTGTTAACGGTAATGTAACTATTAAAGAAAAAGAGCCTTTTGTTCATATGCATGCAATAGTATCTGATGCTAATATGAACTTCTATGGTGGTCACGTAATAGAAGCAGAGGTATCTGTAACACTTGAATTACATGTAACAGATTTTAGAGAGACTCTTCATAGAGAGTTCGATGAAGAGCTTGGTCTTTTTACAATAAAGTAAAAAAAAGCCCTCTTTTGAGGGCTTTTTTTTTATTCTTCTTATCTTTAACTGCAGGCTTTGATTATCTCGTCTATTGGTGGTAATTGTGGTATATCATATACTTTGACAAACAATACTTTTCCTTCCTCGTCAACTATTACATTTGCTCTCTGGGTAAAACCTTCTGTTTCTCTGAACAGACCAAGTTTATTAGCATATCCACCGTGTGGCCAGAAATCTGATAACATCTGAAGTTTTTCTATACCAATATGTTTTGCCCATGCGTTTTTACAAAAAGTGGAATCTATACTAAGACCAAAACAAACCGTGTTTAATTCATCAAATTTGTCAAGATTGTTTTCTATAGAAAGCATCTGATCCTTACAGACTGGGGTCCATGCGAGTGGATGAAATGAAAGAAGAACCTTTTTCCCTTTTAATGAATTGGAATCAACATCGTTTCCTTTATGGTCCTTTAATATCATCTGTGGTAATTTATCGCCTACTTTGATCATCTTTTCCTCCATTTATGGTGATATTTTAATGCAACTTTTGTACTCATTACAGTATATCATATAAACCTTTGAAGAAACAATATATAAAGTGTTAAGCGTGAAGCGTGTTTTCTTCTCACCATTCACTATTCACTTCTCACTGTCTTTTAGGGATTTTACCTAAATCAACTGGGAAAAATACGCATTTATAAAAATAGCACTGTATCGTTTTTGAAGTTAAGACGTTAGTTTTGTTTAAAAGTTTATTGTTTTTCACTTTACGCATCACACTTTACCCTTCACGTTTATTTATGTTCTTACTATTTACTATTCACTGCTTTTAAATGGCATAGAATTTGTATATGTTTTAATGAAATGGAAGATTGGAGGAAGTTATGAAAAAGATATTGTTTTTTTTAATTATCAATGTTATTTCTTTTAATATATTTTCAATAGATCTAAATCCATATAAACAACATTATAGAGATTATCAGGAATCCATAAAACAGATACAGAAAAAAGATACCGATAAAGCTACCGAATATATGATTGATGCATTAGAGAAGGCTGAAGCAAAAAAACTGGATGACGTTGATGCTTTAAGTTTTAACGTTGGAAATCTAATGAAACAAAAGGGTGATAAAGAAAAAGCAGAAGATTATTATAACAATGCTTTAAACGGTTTTTCAGATAACAAGGATAAAGCAGATACTCTTTTTAATCTGGGAAACATGTATTTCAAAGATAACAAACTAAAAGAAGCAATAGAATCTTATGTTCATTCATATAAACTTAATCCTACTGAGGATCTTAAGTATAATCTTAATCTTGCAATAAAAAAATTAAAACAACAAAAACAGGATCAGAAACAAAACGAGGATAATGATAAAAAGAATAAGAAAGATCAGGATAAAGATAAACAGAATAAAAATGATAAGAATAATGAAAAGGATAAGGATAAGGAAAAGCAGGATAAAGGACAAAAACAGGATAAAAAACAACAGGACAAAGATAAAGATGATAAAAAGGATAATCAACAGCAAAAAGATAACGAATCACAACAGCAAAAAAAAGAAGAAAAATACAATCAACAACAGGTGATAAAAAACGCAGATCAACAGGAAAAAGAAGCTCTAAAACAGTTTATAAAAAAAGAGCTTGGTGAGGTGAGATCAAATGGTAAAGATTGGTAGAAAAAGTCTTTTTTTAATAGCAGTATTATTATTATATGTATCGGCAATCGCTGGGGTTAGTGCCCAGCTTTTCCTTGATCAAAGGGAAGTCGTCAAGGGAAGGGCTTTTAAGTTCACTATAGAAGTCAAAGGTGATATATCTAATGTGTCTACGCCGGATATAACTGTTCCCGATAGTGTAAGAATAATCTATCAATCAAAAAACCAAAGTATAAATATTGTAAACTGGGAAAAGTCTGTTTCTCATTCCTATATTTATAGTGCTATTGCGTTAAAAGAAGGTGACTTTTCTATAGGACCGGTAAGTCTAAAAGTCGATGGTAAGGATGTTAAAATAAAAGCTGAAGATATTAAAGTAGTGAAAACACCATCAGGTAATGATATAAAAGGTGGTTCTTCAAATGACGATAGAAACGTGCTTTCCTGGATTAAAATCGACAAAGATAGATGCTATGTCGGCGAACAGATACCTGTAAAAGTCATATTTGCATACAGAGATACAAGGGTAAGAAATCTTGGCTTTGAACCACCAAAGGATCTAAAGGATTTTATTACCTATGATAGAGATGAGAAACAATACACAGCAGAGGTAAAAGGAAAAAGATATAACATACTACAACTTACCTATCCTTTGATACCTTTAAGGACCGGGAAGTTTGTTTTTGATGATGCACAAATAACATATGATGTGATAAAGACGTCTTCCAATTCAGGACCAAGATCGATGTTTGATGATTCTTTCTTCGATGATTTTTTTAATCCTTTTGATGTTGAAAAGAGAATACTTATACCGGATGCGGCTACTGTTGAAGTAGTCTCGGTACCAGATGCCCCCCCTGATTTTTCAGGTGGAGTCGGTAATTTTGTAATATCAGTGAAAAAAGATAACTCCCAGAAGATACAGGGAGAGCCATTTGAACTTGAATTGGTGATAAACGGGGTAGGTAATATAGATAATATAAGCAAACCTATCTTTAATATAAGTGATGATTACAGTATTTCCTTTACAGGTGAGAAAAAAGATACAAAGATAGTAAATGGAAAGATAACAGGAAGTAAAAAATTCTCATATGTTGTAATACCTGAAGAATCCGGAAATATAAAAATAGATCCAGCAAAATTCGTATATTTTGATCCTGACAAAGATGAGTTTATAACTATAAAGAGTGACGAGCTCAACATTAAAGTAAAAGCTAATAAAGATTTTGTTAAAAAACAAAACACTCTAAGGGATTTTTCAGATGTTAAGACGGATATGTCCGAGCAGGCAGTATCTACAGGTGCTGATATAGAGTTTATTTTTACAAAGAAAGGTATTTTCTATGATGGCATAAGAAAGATCCTCCTTTATCTTAACGCTTTTATGATACTGTTGTTTATTGTTTACTTTTTGAGTCAAAATATTATTTCCTATTTCAAGAGTTCCCATGAAGTAAGACTTTCAAAGACAATAAAAAGATTAGAGATGGGATTTGAAAATGGCAGTTTTTATAAAGATTTTTCGAACATATACTTGTCTTATCTATCGGATCTACTCAATCTGAAGGAAAATAAAAATATAGCTTCCAGAATAATGGAAGAGCTCCATATAAGGATAAAAGATAAAAAACTACTTGATGAACTTAAGGAGTTTAAGGATAAGATGGAATTAAAAGCCTATAGTGGAATGGCTTTCAATGCTAAAGAAGAAGATCTTAAGATAGCTGTTGATCTTTTAAGAAAGATAAGTTCTAAAGTCAGGAGGTCAAAATGACTAAAAAAAGCTTTGTAATAATGACTTTATTAATATTTCTTATCCTGACCTTTTCAAATGAGTTTGATTCTGGTGTGAAGTATTATAAAGATGGTGATTTTAAAAATGCGTTGAGTTCTTTTCAGAATATCAAACAAAAAGATAGTAGGGTGTATTTTAATATAGGTAACTGCTTCTTTAGATTAAAAAAACTTCCGGAAGCTGCAGCTTATTATCTGAAAAGTATAAGGCTGGATCCTGGACTTAAGGATGCGTTGCAGAATCTTCGTCTGATTGCCGGAGAGGATATTGTCTTTCATTCAACTATCTTTATACCATTTCCGAGAAGTGCAGTTTATACTGTTAATCTATTATTTCTTTTTATTTTGCTTCTATTTACCTTTGTAAAGTTAATCAAAAAGAAAAAAGGAATATCACATGTTCAGATTACGATAGCTGTTTTGACAATAATTTTATCGTTTTATTCATTGTTTGCTTATGTGAACTCTCTTAAGGAGTTTGCTGTAATAAATCAACATTCAGAGGTCCTTAGTTCCCCTTCAAGTGATTGAGTTCAAATAGCAGAGGTGTTTGCAGGAAATGTTATGTATGTTGAAATAAGAGGTAAAAACTATAGTAAGATAAAGAATCATCAAGGAATATCCGGTTGGATGAAAAATTCAGAGCTGATATTTATAGAAGATCTATAAAAGTCGGGTCTGGCTGATCCTGAGCTTAAACTTACAAAGCTCAGCCTGACCCAAAACAACATTAAAATGTCCTGTTAGAGGTAAGTTGTTAAATTCACCAGAACAAAGTTCGTGTGCTTTCTTTCAGAAAGAGTTAAAACCCTTTTGTGAAACAAAAGCATTTCATCGAAGATGAACACATAACCGAAAGGTTATCATCGGCACCTAAAGGTGCTAATCGGTAAGTCGAGTTGTCGGAATATAGATGTTTCATTTGGTCATTGGGATAAAAATAAAAAAAATTGTTTTTTAAGCTTAAAATAATTTAAAATTATAAAATCATAATAAATACATTCGGAGTATAAAAAGAAGCAGTTCGTTGTTTCTGGTTGAGACAAATCAAAATAGAGGGGAAAACTATGTTAAAAAATTCATTTAACAATAAAAAAAAGGAAAGAATATCAGATTATTTTGCTTGTAACACCTTTTCAGAAGAAGTTATGAGAGAAAAACTTTCAAAGTCTACACATAATTCACTTCTTTCCTGTATCGAAGGTGATAAGACCCTTACGCTTGAGATCGCTAATGAAGTCGCTCATGCTATGAAAGAATGGGCAATTGAAAAAGGCGCAACGCATTATGCACATTGGTTTCAACCACTTACCGGTGCTACAGCTGAAAAACACGATTATTTTCTTGAAAGAGCAGGAAAAGCACATATAGAAAGATTCTCGGGAAAACAATTGGTCAGGCAGGAACATGATGCATCCAGTTTTCCAAGTGGAGGATTGAGGGTTACTTTTGAAGCAAGAGGTTATACCTCGTGGGATCTTACAAGCCCAGCTTTTATTATAGAGGATGGTTCAGGTTGCACGCTTTGTATTCCTTCTGTTTTTGTTTCTTATAATGGGGAATCACTTGATCAGAAAGCACCACTTATGCGTTCTGTAGATGCTCTTGAAAGCTCTGTTAAGAAGATGCTGATAGACATATTTGATGAACCTGAGCAGAAAGTTTTCTCATTTGTTGGTGCAGAGCAGGAATATTTTTTAATTGATAAGCAGTATGCTCTTAAAAGACCTGATGTACTGCTTTCCGGAAGAACTGTATTTGGTGCAAAGCCTCCAAAAGGGCAGGAGATGGATGATCAGTATTTTGGAACTATAAAAGAAAGAGTATTGGTTTATATGAGGGATGTAGAACAGGAACTCTATAAACTTGGTATACCATGTAAAACAAGACATAACGAGGTGGCTCCTCATCAGTATGAGTTTGCACCTATATTCGAGGAAGCAAATATTGCGCAGGATCATAATCAGCTTATGATGGAAATAATGAAGAAAAAAGCTAATGAGAATGGTTTTTATCTTCTTCTTCACGAAAAACCTTTCGATCGTATAAATGGTTCTGGAAAACATATAAATTGGTCGATGAACACTGAAAAATATAATCTTCTTGAACCTGGTGATGAACCTGAGAACAATGTGAGATTTTTAACATTTTTATTATCTGTGATAAGAGGAGTACATAAATATTCAGGAATACTTAGAGCTTCAGTAGCTACTGCATCTAATGATCATAGACTAGGTGGAAATGAAGCACCGCCTGCAATAATCTCGGTTTATCTCGGCTCTTTTCTTACTGCACTGCTTAAAGACATCAAAGATTCAAACTTAGAAAAGACAAAGAATAAAAAGAACTCTAAGACACGTTTTAAAGATATTGGAAGGTTGAACCTTTCAGAGACATTATCTAATATAGCTGATAATACGGATAGAAATCGTACTTCGCCATTTGCTTTTACCGGTAACAAATTTGAATTTAGAGCGGTTGGTTCAAGTCAGAGTCTGGCAATACCCGTTACGGTAATAAACACTATTGTCGCAGAATCTTTAGACCATATCTATGCAAAGATGAAAAAAGCCATAAAGAATGCTGGTAATAAGGATATGTCTGTTCTTATGGGTGTTATAAAAGAGGTAATAGAAGAGGTAAGTCCTGTTATATTTGAAGGAGATAATTATTCAAAAGAAGGGAAGACAGAAGCTAAGAAAAGAGGTTTACTTAATCTTGAAAGCACACCGGAAGCTCTTAGTTTTTATAATGATAAAAACACTGAAAAACTTTTCGAGAAATACAATGTAGTATCAAAAGATGGTCTACATGCAAGAGGAGAGGTTGAGTTTGAAAACTATTGTAAATCTATTAATATTGAAGCTAAGTGTCAGCTTGATATAGCAAGGACTATGATATTCCCTGCTGCTCTGGAATATCAGAAGCTTCTATTAAACAATCATTTTGAATTAAAGAGACAGTTTAACGATAAAAAAATATATAATGAGATAGAGAAAGAGACTAAGGTCTTATCAATAACCATTAATGAGTTTATGAAAGACATTGATAGACTTGAAAAAGAACTTGAAAAGACGAATAAAGAAAAAGATAATATTAAGAAGGCTAATCTTTTTAGAAAAAAGATACTTCCACTTATGCAAAAACTAAGGGATAATGGAGATTTTATTGAGACCAAGGTTCCTAATAAATACTGGGAACTACCAAAGTATCACGAAATGCTTTTTATTGAATAAATAANGGTATGAAAAAAAGTTTGACAAACTATCTTATTTAAATATAAGGTTTTATTGAACATCTTTTTCCGCAATTCCATTAAATCTTTCCAAGGTAATTGCCGATATATTAATTAGAATAATAAAAATTGATATAAGATTGGAGAGAGTAATGAATCTAAATTTCATGGGAATGGATAAAGTCGACCTTACAAAATTAGATAATCTCAAAAAGACTAAAAGTGCGGAAAAAGAAAAAGAAAAATTAAAAAAAGCTTGTAAATATTTCGAAGCACTATTTGTCAATCAACTTATGAAATAAATGAGAAAGACGGTAAAAAAATCCGGCTTTATGGACGGTGGAAACGCTGAAAAGATCTTTCAATCTATGTTGGATGAAAAATATGCTGAAGCGATAGCCGATTCCGGAGAAATGGGTCTTGCAGATATGATGTATAGACAGATCTGTGGCAGGCTTTAATTCTTGAGGTGCTATGTGGATTGAGTTTCTGATTTCTGCTTTTATAGTCATTGCAGCAGGTTTTAAATTAACCAGTTATGGTGATGAGATCAGTGAAAAAAGCAATATTAGTGGTGGTTTGATCGGTTTCTTCCTATTAGCTTTAGCGACAAGCCTTCCAGAATTAATAACATCTTTATCAGCCGTCTTAAGACAGGATGCGCCTGAGATGTGTCTTGGAAATATATTTGGCTCTAATCTTTTTAATCTCGTGATCCTCTTTTTACTCGATATATTTTCCAGAAAATCTGTCTTTAAATTTTCAACAAAAGAGGATATTAAATCAATTTCCTTTATATATGTGATTTCGCTTCTTGCTATAATACCTATGATACTTTCGAGTTTTATGAATATAAGATTTTTTGATGGTTTTAGATTTAATATAGAATCTTTTCTTATTTTTGCTTTTTATATTTATATTCTTAAGAATTTTAGAGAAGATGACAAACAGGAAAAATTGCCGGATGAAAAGCAAAAACAAAGTCTGGTTGGTGTTTATACAAAGTTTACAGTTGCAGCACTTTTTATTGTTGTAGCAGGAATATTTCTCACAGAAAGTGTGGATAAGATAGCAGAGACTTATTCTCTGGGTAAGACTTTTGCAGGTTCACTTTTACTTGCATTTGTAACAAGTCTTCCAGAGGCAAGTGTGAGTTTGTCTGCGGTAAGAATAGGTGCGGTAGAGATGGCGATTGGGAACATTTTAGGTTCAAATGTTTTTAATGTTTTTATCGTATTTTTTGCTGATGCTGCTTCTTCAAAACAACTTTTATATCTCAAGGAAGTCGCCAATTCATCAGCAACAGGACTGTTCTCGCTTCTAATGTTAAGCGTAGCTTTTCTTGGATTTTTATTTAAAGCTGGAAAGTCCAGGGTATTTGGATATAGATTAAGTGTGTTTTCGTTTTTGATTTTAATAATATATTTTGCGGGTATGTATGTTACATACCTTGTCAAGTGAAGTCTAAGGAGAATAAAAGATGAAGAGTTTTGCTGAGATCAAGAGCATGAAAAAAAAGGATTTGAATGCTCTTATTAAAAAACTGGGAATAAAAGGTGTCACCAAAAAGACCCCAGAGGAATTGATTGAAGAGACATTGTTTAAACTTGCAAAAAAGGATGATGTGCCAATGGCCAAGGGTGTTCTTGAGATCCTTCCCGATGGATATGGTTTTTTAAGATCAAAGACTTTTACTCAGAGTAAAGAGGATGTCTATGTATCTCCTGTTCAGATAAGAAGGTTCAATCTTCAAACGGGTGATGAAGTGGTAGGACAGGTAAGAGTGCCTGATGATCCTGATAAATACAGAGCTCTTACAAAGATCGAGAGTATTAACTATCTTTCTACTGTTGAAGCTAAAAAAAGAGTGATCTTTGATAAACTAATACCAATATTTCCGGATGAGATGATACCTCTTGAAAGAAAAGACGGAGATCTTTCCACTAGAATAATAGATATTATAACGCCAATCGGAAAAGGCCAGAGAGGAACAATCGTTGCTCCTCCAAAAGCAGGAAAGACAACTCTTCTTAAAAGTATTGCTAACTCTATATCGGAGAACTTTCCGGAATGTACTCTTATTATTCTTCTTATTGATGAAAGACCTGAAGAGGTTACAGATATTAGAAGATCTACAAAAGCTGAGGTGGTAGCATCTACTTTTGATGAACCTATCACAAAACATATACAGGTATCTGAGATAGTACTGGAAAGAGCTAAAAGACTTGTAGAACAGGGAAAAGACGTTGTCGTACTACTTGATAGTATAACAAGACTTGCAAGAGCCTATAACCTTGCTATACCACCAACAGGTCAGACTTTATCAGGTGGTGTTAATCCATCCGCTTTATATAAGCCTAAAAGATTCTTTGGTGCTGCAAGAAACATAGAAAATGGTGGAAGTCTTACTATATTAGCAACAGCACTTGTAGATACGGGTTCTAAGATGGATGACGTAATATTTGAAGAATTTAAAGGAACAGGAAATCTGGAGCTTGTGCTTGATAGAAAACTATTTGACAGAAGAATATTTCCTGCGATAGATATAAAGAAATCGAGTACAAGAAAAGAGGAACTTCTATTTGATCCTCAGGTTCTTAAAAGAATCTGGATGCTTCGAAAGGTACTTGATCCACTTTCACCAGGTGAAGCTATGGAGTTGTTGAAGAAAAGGATCAAAGAGACTGGAGATAATTTGGAATTCCTGCTTTCAATAAAAGCTGACTAAATGAGATCAGAAAAAAAAATAGATCACAATATATTATTTAGACCTTTTCTTTCCAAAAGAAAAGGTCTTTTTGTAAGAGTAATCTTATATATAATCTTAATAAAACTGATAATAATAAATATCTTTATCTCTTTACCAACAACTAGAAAAAAAGCTTTCAAAGTATATTCCAGTATTTATAAGACGGATAACATAAGAAAATCAGAAGTCATAAAGAAAAATCGAATAAAGATAAAAGCTTCTGATGCTCTTATATCATCCGTTGGTGAGGATATAAACGCTTTGTTTAAAGAAGACTTCAAAAAGGATTCTATGGATGGAGTCTCGATTCATACTTATAAGGTGAAAAGTGGAGATACTATATTAAGAATAAGTGATAGGTTTAATATTACTCCTGAGGATTTTCTTAGATTTAATAAAATTGAAAGGGATTATCTTATTATTGGACAGGTAGTAAATATTCCTGTTTTTAGTGGTCGTCTTGAAGTGCTTCAGGATAATGTTAGTTTGCTTTGGCCTTTTAATGGACTTATCTCATCACCTTATGGTCTTAGAAAACATCCAATATATGATAGAGAAGAATTTCATTATGGGATAGATATTGTAGGGAAAAAAGGTGAGCAAATATATGCAGCTGATGACGGAACGGTAAAGTTTGCTGGTAAGAGATCGTTAGCCGGTATCACTGTTGTCCTTGAACACAATATTAACGGTAAAAAAGAGATGTCGACAATATACGCTCATTTGAGTGGCATAGCTGTAGAGATCGGTCAGAGCGTTCGAAAAGGTGATATAATAGGATATATTGGAAAGACTGGTAGCGCTACAGGTTATCATGTTCATTTTGCGGTAAAGGTGTTTGGAAAATATGTTAATCCGAGGATGTATTTAAAGGAACGTAGAAAGTGATGGTGGGCACTGCGGGATTTGAACCTGCGACCCCTTGCACGTCAAGCAAGTGCTCTCACCCTGAGCTAAGCGCCCACCTTTAATGACTATAACATGATACAACTCAAAAAACAGATAGTCAAGTCTTAAAGAAATTTTAATAAAAAAAAGAGAGTCCGAAGACTCTCTTTTTTTTGTTTGTTTATTAATATTCAGCTGTTGGAATACTATCTTTATAGTATTCGTTAAGGACTGTGTTCCAACCAGTTTCACGGTTGAAATCAAGAGCTCTGTATTTATCTTCCATCAATTTGAAGTAAATTTTAGTAAGCTTTTCTTTAGCTGGGAACATAAATATTGAGGTTACACCACCTGATCTTTCGCCGTTGAAAGCAAGTGCTGAAGAAAATTTATCTATGCAAGCTCTATCAAGGTTAGCTCGTACAGCCTGTGAAAGATCTCTTATGTTTGATAGAAGTAATCCATGTTTATATGAATCCATTCCATCATAAAAACTCATGTTCCTCATGAAAGTTCCAAGATCCACATATTCATATTCTGAATCACCTGAATCTTCAGTGTAAATACCTTCAAATAGACCACCGAATTTTACTGCCTGATCTCTTGAGGAAGTCAAAAGTTTTAATGTGAAATCTCTTGTATCGTAATTTCTAAGATTAGCTTTAAGAAGCTGTGAAAGCTCTTTAAATGGCTGAACAGCTCTGTTTAATGCTCTCAGGTCAAGACATTGTGCTGAGAAAGCCATATCCTGAACATTGTCTATGATCTTTTTATTAGTGTTCTTAATTGATACAAACATCTCTCTTGCAAGATCACGTGGGCTAATATTAGAACCTGATCTTTTTATATACTCTAGAACTGTAGGATCAAAACCTATGTTGTTGACACCCATTACAGTTGTCATTATTCCTTCTGCTACACCAAACTGTGAAGTCTGACTGGCTACCATATAGTTGAAATGTTTACTAAACTCATAAGCGGTCTCAAGCTGATTCATAAGACATGATCTGAAGGCAAGAATATCGATCTTGTCTCCGTGTAGGACTCTGTCGAGAACTCTTCCGGCTTCTTTAAGGGTAAGGCAATCTTTTGAACCATGATCATAAGCAAATGATCTTCCGCCTCTCCTTGTCATCTTTTCCTTTGTCTGATAAAGAGATGAAGGATACAGTCTGTCATAAGCATCGTTTACGCTACTTCTAGTGTTTTGTCTGAGATTTTCAACGATTGATCCAGGACCTTCAACCGAGATCCATCCAGTTCCATGTCCTAGAATATAAAGCATTCTTTTCTTAGCTGGATATTGCATACTCCAATTAAGAAAATCTTCGAAAGTTCTTGGATCACCCATGTTCATATTGTTCATTTTTCCACGAACTACGAGTTCATTTTTTCTGATATAATATCTTTTAGACGGTATATATTTAGCATTTCTGAAATCGATTTGAGCTAAAAGATGTATCTTTCCATCTAGGTTTCCAAGTTTTGTTATCTCTAAAAGTTCCTGTAAAAGAGCTTTTTCAAGCTGTGGTTCGATATCAAGAGAACCGTAGATCATTATAGCCCAATCTTTCATCTGTGATTCTTCTTCAAGTGGTCCTCTTTCTTTTTCTGTCTTGTCGATTACTTTCTGATGATTCTTATCAAGTTCCTCAAGTACCTGCTGCCAGTCACAACCTGTGATAGTAAATACTGTTAGTAGCATTAAAGCCAGTAATAAGATGTTAAATTTTTTCATTTATATCCCCTTTTTTTTTATTTAAATACATAGTATTTTTTTATTGGTTTAATGACATTCCAATTACATTTTAAATCTTTAGCGAACTTTACAAGATTACCTGGTCTTAGTTCGTAAGTGTTTCCGGAATCGCTGGTTATGATGACTTCACCCTCAAGGATATACGCCCATTCTTCCTGTGAGTATGTCCAGTCGAATCTATCGATCGGGCTTGTCCAGATATCCCATTTATCAGCGATATTGTTTTCTTTAAGCCAATTTTCTCCTGGAGAATCTATCAGTATTTCAAAGTCTCTTTCTAGCTGCATATTTCCCTCCAAAGTTGTTTTTGTTAATAATATAATAATATATTTTTGCTGAAAATACCATAGGAAAACAGTTACAGAT